>CANQRT010000095.1 GCA_947626325.1 Candidatus Gastranaerophilales bacterium
ATCAGAGGCGGCAGGGTTAAGGATTTACCCGGTGTTAGATACCACATTGTTAGAGGTACATTAGATACAGCAGGTGTCGCAAACAGAGCTAAATCAAGATCTAAATACGGCGCTAAGAGAGCTAAAAAGAAATAAGAAAGGCGATTTATAATGTCAAGACGTAGTAAACCCGCAAGAAGAATACCCGCTCCCGACGCTGTTTATAATAGCACAGATATTGCCAGCTTTATTAACAGATTAATGAGACGCGGTAAAAAATCAGTTGCGGAAAAAATATTCTATTCAACTTTAGAAAATTTAAAAACTAAATCAAAAGATGAACCGTTAGAAATATTTAAAAAAGCATTAACAAATGCAACTCCTTTATTGGAAGTTAAAGCAAGAAGAATAGGCGGTTCTACATATCAAGTTCCTCTTGAAGTTAAAGCTGATAGAGGCATGGTGTTAGGTTCAACTTGGATTATTGACGCAGCTAAAAAACGCAGCGGTAAATCAATGGTTGAAAAATTAACTAACGAATTAATGGATGCTTCAAACGGAACAGGCGCAGCTTGTAAAAAACGTGAAGACACCCACAAAATGGCTGAAGCAAACAAAGCTTTTGCTCATTACAGATATTAATTCCTCAATATTAATAAGAAAAAAGAGAACGAAAGTTCTCTTTTTTTAATGTCTGTTTGGATGAGCTCCGCCGTTATGATGACCTAATCCGCCTTGTGGCGGTTTGTTGTGAGGCGGTCTGTGCGGGTTTGGTCTTGGCGGCGGCGGGGGTGGATTATAATTCCTGCGTGGATTATAGACTCTGCCATCAGGCCCATATTTAATACCTGTTAAGGAATATGTATATACCATAGGCGCAGTGCCGTAGTATGAATAGCCGCCATAGCCGTTGTAGTAATTTGGATAATATGTTGGATAATAATAATTCGGATAAGAGCCGTTGTAATAAGGATTTATATAAATATAATCACTGTTTTTTGACTGAGTTTGCTCTGTTTCTTTTTGCGGTTCATTATAAACAGTAACAGACTCTTTAACTGTTTGTCCGTTTTCATCAACTCCTATTTTTAAGCTTTTTGTATATTTTGCGCTTGCTAAACTTCCGTATAGTAATGCGGATAAAGTAAATAAAATAAAGCAAACGGTTATGAGTGGTTTTCTTCTCATTTTTATCCTATCTGTAATTTTGAAATTGTAATGGTACATTGTAATTTTCTTCATTAGCTCTTAATGTTTTTATAACTGCCTGCAAGTCATCTTTATCTTTACCCGAAACTCTGACTTGTTCACCTTGAATAGAGGCTTGAACTTTTAATTTCGTATTTTTTATATCAGCAACAATTTTTTTTGCTATTTCCTGAGTTAAACCTTTTTTAAGGTTGAAAATCTGTCTTACATTCCCGCCTAAAGCATTTTCAATAGGCTGAGGGTCAAGAATTTTTATGCTTAAAGAACGCTTAATCATCTTTGATTGAAGAATATCAAGGATATTTTTTAATTTCATCTCGTCATTTGTTGTTATTGTAATTGTTTTATCGGCATCAAGGATTACATCAGAGTTAGAGCCTTTTAAATCAAAGCGTGAGCCTATTTCTCTTTTAACTTGGTCAATAGCATTAACAAGTTCTTGTTTATCAAATTCTGAAACGATATCAAAACTGCAATCTTTAGCCATAATACACTCCAAATTTTTAATATGTAAAATTATATAATACTGATACTTATATTAACAAATTTTTTTAAACTTGACAATTTATAGACAAATGTCTATAATATAAATATGCTTACGGAAAAACAAAAAACATTCTTTGAAAAGTTAAAAGAATTATATGGGCAGGAATTATTGCCGAGTTTTGAAATTATTGCTAAAGAGTTTGGGTTTAAACATAAAAATTCTGTTTGGCAGTATTTTAATAAACTAAAAGAAGAAAATCTTATTTATGAAAAAAATAACAGATTTTATATTAATAAAGATTTGTTCGGAGCTGTGTTATTTTCTTCCTCTGTTAAAGCAGGTTTTGCTTCTGTTGCGGATGACTATATTGAAAAAAGGGTTTCTCTTGATGAAAGTTTTAATATAAACAGCCCCTCTACGTTTTTATTTACAGTATCGGGTGACTCTATGATAGATTTAGGTATTTTTGACGGAGATAGAGTTGTTGTCCAAAAAACTAATACAGCAAGAAACGGAGATATTGTTGTTGCATTTATTGACGGAGGCTATACTCTTAAAACATACAGAAATAAAGACGGAAAAGTTTGGCTTGAGCCTGCAAACAGCAAATATCCTAATTTATATCCTAAAGAACAACTTGTTATTTTTGGCAAGGCACAAGGGATAGTAAGAAAATTATAAATTATTCAAATAACTTTTATTCTTCAAAAAGGCGGGTAAGTAATTCCTCCCTGAATGCCCGCCGTTATTTCTTTAAGGTGTGGTTATGAAAGAAAAATTAATTATACATGTAGACGGAAATAATTTTTTTGCAGGCTGCGAGGTGCTTATGAACCCGAGTCTTACGGGTAAACCTGTTTGTGTTTTAAGCAACAATGACGGGTGCGTAATAGCACGCTCTAATGAGGCAAAAAAACTCGGAGTTCCTATGGGAATACCTCATTTTATGGCTAAAAATCAATTTCAGGGCGTAATTTATTTAAGCGCAGATTTTACTTTGTATCATGATATCTCTCAAAGGATGATGCAATTGCTTTTAAATTACTCTGATACAGTAGAGGTGTATTCAATAGATGAGGCATTTATTGATGCAACAGGTGCAGACAAAGTATTTAATCTTAGCGTGGAAAATCTTATTAAAAAAATAAAATCTGATATTGAAAGTCAAATAGGAATAAAGGTTTCCGTTGGAGCAGCGCCGACTAAAATGCTTGCTAAACTTGCTACTCATAAGGCAAAATCAATGTCTGGAACTTATTTTATTGAAAAAAAATTAGCGCCTTATGAACTTGAGAATATTTCCGTTGAAGAAATATGGGGAATAGGCAGAAATATTGCACGTTCGCTTAGGGCAGATGGTGTTTTTTATGCGCATGAAATATTATTAAAAGATGATAGTTATTACAGGGTAAAATTTGGTAAAAAAGGAATGGAGCTAAAATATGAGCTTTCAGGCATAAGTGTAATTCCGCTTGAAGGCGGAGTTCAAAAGCCTAAATCAATTCAAAGAACAAGAGCGTTCCCAGAATTTTCATCTGATAAGAATTATATATATGCAGAATTAATGCTTCATCTTCATAATGTATGCAGAAAACTTCGAGAGCATAATTTAAAAACATCAGCAATCGCAGTTATGCTTCGCACAAAAGATTTTAAAGTATATTATACCGATAAAAAATTATCAAATGAAACAAATTCAGAAATTGCGATGATAAAAACTGTAAAAGAGTTATTTAATAAAATTTATAAAGAGGGTATAATTTACCGTTCAAGCGGAGTTTTAGCTTTTTCTCTTGAAGATTGCAGTATTAATCAGCTGGGATTATTTAAAAGTAAAAAAGATGAAAAACCTCAAAAAATAGCATATTTATTGGATAAAATAGAATATAAATATGGCGCAGGCACGATTATGCATGGTGATACTGCATTGAAATCAATAAGAGATAAGCATAAACGGGAAATGAAATTTCGCTCGTTTTAGTTTATGGAAACGAGATTGTTTATGTGGTATAAATTTGTTGTGAGAGTAATGAGCGCAAAAAAAGTAAAAAAGTATTTAATTTTAGGCATTCTGCTGAGCGTAGTCTGTCAGTTTAACTATGCTTTTGCTCAAGAGGTAATTAGACTTGAGCCTACAGAAAAAAACGAACTTAAATTAAACTCAGGAAAAGAAATTAAAAATAAAAATTTGGTTATAAATAACCGTGATGAGATTGAAGAATTAATAAAGGCTCAAAAAGAAGAAGAAATAAAGGATATAGAGCTTTTATGGCGGGCAACAATTGATAATAATACATTAATTCAATTTACAATGAATAAATTAAATATGCCTGAATCACAGCGCCGTTTACATTCTTCAATAATGGCAAAAGGTTTATCGTCGTTAATATATGGAGCAAGTTATATTCCTATGTTTACTGGCTCAAATGCGATGATACAATCAGCTTCATTTTCTGCAGGAAGGCTTGCTAATAACTTTTTAAATAAAGAAGCAGCATCAGGAGAAGCGCCTCCGATTACTGATACCGAGTTAATCCAGCTTGCAGGAACAATTGAGGAGCTTCAAGAAAAAATAATATCCTCATACTATCAGTATAAAGGAGCTTTAAATAAACTGAAAGATACTCGTTCAAGAATTATTCTTTATAATAAAAACTATTCTGAAGCTCTAAAGAAAAATGAATTAACGGAATTAGTTGTTTCATCTGCATTATATGAGGATATGCATCTGCAAGAGTTCAAACAGGAGCAGGAAGCGAAAAAGTATTATATGTCGCTTGAGCGTCTTGCGGGCAAAAAAGCAGTCGATAGTTTGATATTATCGCAATATGCAATGAAAAATCAATTGATAAATACGGAAAAAATAAATAAAAAATGAAAAAAATCATATATATATCAGCAATATTAATATTCTTATCGCAGAGTGCAACGGCGCAGACTTTAAAAGAGGTAAACGTACCTAAATCTCCTGCATATAGGCTCGGTGTAACTTATGACGTAGAAAAAGAGTATAAAGTAACCGACATTGCAAACAGGCAGAGTGAAAAAACAGCATCTTACGAAAAAGAATATTTAAAAAATTCAACTTATGCGGATAGTTCTTTGAAAGACTTATCAAATGAAATATCCAAACTTCTTTCAATAGAAAAAGAAGAAATGCTTGAGCATGTCCAAATACTGTGGGCAGGGGCTGCAATGAAAAGTGAAACAATAAAGTTTGCCTTGTATAAATTAGCTAATCCTGATGCGGATAAACCTGATGATACAATAGTAAAGAAAATAATCAGACCGCTTTCAACGGTATCTTCAATAGCGGGTGCGGGTTTGGGCGACCCATTCAGTGCAACAGCAGCTCTTGTAAGCGGTCAACTGCTTAATTCCTTGTCCTATAACGATAAAGATTTAAATTATAAATATACAAAAGTAACCGATGCAGATATGATTGTGCTTATTACTAAAGTTGATAATATGCAGAAAAAAGTTGTTGATTTGTATTTTGACTATATGACTAGCTATAAAATGCTTGTAATGACTGAGGAAAATTTAAAAAAACGTCAGGAAAGATATAATTCGGGAATATATAAAACTCAAGAGCAGCTTCTTGTTGCTGATGCATATTATCGCAGTGCAATTGATAACAAAGCAAAGTTAGAACTTGATTTTATGGAAAGCCGTGCTGCTTTAGAGCAGTTAGTTGGTATTGAAGCGCTTGTTCAATTTGAAAAATTACTGTTTTCGGCTGATAAATAATTATTTTTTACTTTTAGGTTTAGATTTAGTTTTTTGCTTAAGTTCTGGTTGTGATTTAATTCTGGAATTCATTTGAATACGTTTAACAGAATGTACATCAGGCAGTGATTGAAAAGCGTTAATAACGGCAGTTAAATTTTCAATCCCATTAACTTCAACGCCAAGTTCAATAACCCCGATTTTTTTAGCAAAGTTAGTTTTAACATTAGCATAAGTAATATTAGTTCCGCAATCTGCAGCTTTAATAAGTATATCTTTTAACATACCTACTTTATCAACACAATTAATTCTTATTGAAGTAACGTAAGTTTTATTAGGAGTTTCGTTATTTCTCCAGCTGATTTGCATTAACCTTTCTTCTGGCACAGTATCTAGAGAGGGGCAATCTATACGGTGAATAGAAACACCTTTGCCTCGTGTAACAACACCTACAATATGTTCACCAGGAACAGGACTGCAGCATTTCGCAAAGCTGTAAAGCATTCCCTCTAGCCCTACGATTTCATCTTTATAATGACTTTTCTTTTTATTTGAAACATACTGTTCGCTTTGAGGTTCTTCCGCTTTTTTTATTTTTCCCGTAACTTTATTTAAAGTGGTTTCTCCGTTTCCTATAGCTGCAAAGAGGTCGTCAACAGAAATATAATTCAATGTTTTTGCAATTTCAGCAAAAACACCGTTTTTCATATTCTCATCAAATACGGCTTTAGTAATTTCTGTTTCAAGCATACTTCTGCCTGTAATAATATTTTCATCACGGTTATGCTTTTTAAACCATTGTCTTATTTTTGATTGAGCTTGTTTAGTAACGCAGAATTTAAGCCAGTGGAGTTTTGGCTCACCTGTTTTAGATGTAAA
>CANQRT010000096.1 GCA_947626325.1 Candidatus Gastranaerophilales bacterium
TATTAAAAGAAATAAACCCCAATGCATTAAATGACTTTGCCACTTCATTTACCCCCCCCCCTCCGAGGAATTAGACTATAAGCAAAGAAAAACACATGCTCAAAAAATATTATTCAATATATTAAATACAGATATTAAAGATGCCTTTTTAAAAGAATTAATAGAACTTAAATTATCTGAAGAAAAATATGCTAATTCCATAAATATTATTAAGGATTTCTTTAATATGTTAGATTATATTTCTAACAAATATATTGATAAAAAATATGAATATATAGATAAAATGTATCAGCTTTTTGCAGATCCATGTTGTATGGATGCTCTTGATTTATTTTTTGAACAAATCAATAAAAAATACACAAGAATATGTAAAAGTTTTACAATTGAACATATTTCATACTTATTATACAAAAAGGACTATGAGAAAGCTGATAAATTATTAAAAGCGTATGTTAAAAAATTTGGAATAAAACGATTATATATACTTGCGCCCGTTGCAAATTTTGCTTACAAGAAAGGATATCGTAATAAGAAAATTGAAATTGCCTCTAAAATCTTTGAACAGTTTGAAAGAGGAGTTAACGAAAATCTGTTTGAAAAATATATTAAAAACAAAAATGTTGCAATCGTTGGGAATGGACCTCAAGAATTAAATACTAATAACGGAAAAAAGATTGATAATTATGAAGAAGTAGTAAGATGCAATTCCTTTGATTTAGATAAAAATGAAGAACATAAAGCTGATTACGGAAAAAGGACAACGGTTTGGATTAAAGGTACTTATTCATCAAAAAATTTCTTTAAAGATGTTAATGTTCACATAACTAGATGTAATTTATACATATTGCCTTTATATAATAAAATTTATGAATATCCAAAGTATATTGACGGAAAAAGAATTTTTACCTGGATTCCAAATGAAATATATTTGGAAATTAAAGAAAAATATAATATTTATTTCCCCTCAACAGGATTTTTAGTGTTGTATTGGATTAAAAAAATTAATGAACAAATCACACGAGATAATTGTTACGGATTTTCATTTAAAAATGATGATCCCTCATTACCCTATCACTATTTTGACACATCAATAGAAGGACTTGGACATCCGTTTAATAGAGAGAGAGAAATCTTGAAAGAAATGTTATGATGGCTTATTTTTTAGTTTATAAGCTGGATTAATTCAGGATATAATTTAACATCCCTATCTTGAAAAATTGGTTGTTTTAATATTTCAATCAGTTGATTGTGTTCCTTATGCTTAGGGTTTATAACTGAATAATCGTCAAATTTTTGCCCTATTTGAGTATTTTCATTTAATCTTAATGCCCAAAACTCAACTTTTGCATTATTTTCTTTCGCTAATTTAACAAAATCAGGCATTTCCTTATAGTTTTCAGAAAATACAACAAAAATTAATCTAAATTCTTTTATAAGATTATTTTTCCGCATATTAGAATATAACTTAATATTGGACATAACCTTATCATAATTTCCGTCCAAAATAATTTTGTTATAAGTTTCACGACTAGCACAGTGAAGTGAAATTGATATTTTTTCAATACGGTTAAAAACTTTTAGTTCTATAAGTTTTTCTTCTGTACCTAAAATTCCATTTGTATGGAAATGAAATTTTAAATTAGGATATGTTTGTGCTGCGCTTTGTATAAGCTTGATTTCTTTATAACTGGCAAACGGCTCGCCAGTACAGCCAAATCGTACAATTCTGGCATCTTTAAGTATAGGCAGCCATATCTTTTTTATTTCTTCATCTACATTATCTTTATTATATTCCGTATGCATTTGTTTATCACGGCACATTCTGCACCTTATATTGCATATATTATCAGTACTTATAGAAATTTCCTCGGGATATTTTTCCACAAAAACATTATAGCCATTTTCATTAATATCATTATTTACTTTTCTATTACATATATCATCACATAGAGAATAATCGTTATTTAAAATTTTTCTTCTCAGCTCGATTGCCTTTTCTCCGTTCCAAATCTCATCAAACGGGGTTTGATAAATATTTCCAATAGAATAATAACTTACAAATTGAGGACAACAATTATAAACATTACCGTCTTCAAAAATCTCAATTCTATTAAATGGCTGAGTACAAAATGGCATTTTTACCTATTTCTAATACTTATAATATTTTTTATTATAACATTAATATCCACATGCAGAAAATTCTCATACCCCATTTATAGCTGCATTCATACTGCCTGTTCTATATCCTTGTAAATCCATTGTTACGTATAAAAATCCATATTTTTTAAATTTTTCTGTAATTTCAGTGCGGTGTTGCAAAATCTTTTCAAATTCGCAAGGCATGACTTCTATTCTGGCAATATCTTTATGAATGCGGACTCTTACTTGATGAAATCCTAAATCAAGCAGCAGCTGTTCTGCATTATCTACCATTTGCAATTTTTCTTTTGTAATTGTTTCACCGTATACAAATCTTGAAGCAAGACAAGCAAAAGACGGCTTTTCACTTGTAGGAAGTTTTAACTCCTTTGATAAAATTCTAATTTCATTTTTACTTAGCTCAGCATATTTTAATGGACTTTTTATATTTAACTCTTTAACAGCTTGTAATCCTGGGCGGTAATCTCCGTCATCATCAATATTTGAACCCTCTAAAATATTTTCAATGTTATTAGATTTTGCAATTTCCAATATTTTTTTAAATAGTTCTTTTTTGCATAAATAACAACGATTTATCGGATTTTGACAAAAACCTTCTATATTTAATTCATCATGCTCTATTATAAAATGTTTAATATTATTTTGTTTACAAAATCCAACAGCCTCATTAAGCTCTCTTTTCGGAAATAAATAGGAGGCTGCAGTTACTGCTATAACTTTATCCTTTAAAACATTGTGTGCTGTTTTTAATAATAATGTAGAATCAACACCAGAAGAAAATGCAACAACAGCACTTTTTTGCTCCTCAATATATTTTTTTAATTTATTATATTTGTCTGTTAATTCTTTATTTAACATTTCAGTTTCAAATCAGTTATATTGTATTAGATTATTCTTATCATATAATAAAAATAACCAATAAAATTAAAAAAGGGAAAACAAATGCCTCAACTTTTAAAATTTAAACACAGTGCTGATGAATTTTATAAAAAAGAAGCAGAATATTTTAAAGAAAATGATGTTGATTTCTTCAGCTGTTATAAAAATAACATAGAAGACTGTATTGATTGTGAAAGTACTTTTAGGAAAACTTTTTTAAATGCTATCTCAAGAATTGATATTAATCCTGATTGGAATTTTATGGACATTGGATGCGGATTAGGTTTCCCAATGTATTTATCACATAAATTATTTAAAAATGTTTATGGAGTAGAGGTTATACCAGAAATTGCTCAAATTGCAGAAAGCAATTTAACAAAAATGGGGGTTAAAAACTTTCAAATTATTAATTCACATATAAACTTGATTGATAAGAATTTATTGTCTAAAATAAACGTATTTTATCTTTTTAATCCTTTTATAAACAAAACATTTAGTAATTTTGTTGAAAATCTTGTAAATTCTCTTGGGGGGGGTATAACGAAAATTCAGCAAAAGAAGTTTGGATAATCTATGTTAATGCAACCTGCGATAAAGTTTTAGAAAAGTATTCAAAAATAATTCCGCTTGAATTTTCTGTTAATGATTTTAGGAAAATTAATTATTATCATTACAAAACAGTTTAAAACTCAATATAAAAGGCTAATTTATATTTTTAATTTTTCTAGCAGGCACTCCATAAGCAATTGAGTTATCAGGAATATCTTTTGTAACAACAGAACCTGCTCCAATTACAACATTATTGCCAATAGTTACTCCGCCCAAAACAACAACATTTCCACCAATCCAAACATTATTCCCCACTTTTATTGGTTTAGCGAACTCAAGACCTTTATTTCTTGTTTCATAATCAATAGGGTGCGAAGCTGTATAAAATGCACAATTCGGTGCTATAAATACATTATCGCCAAAAGTCACTTTTGCACAATCTAAAATAATAAGATTATGATTTGAATAAAAATTTTTACCAATTTCAATATTATACCCGTAATCACACATAAAAGGCTGTTCAATTAAAAAATCGCCCTTAGTTTTTCCAACAATTTTTTTAATTAATTCTTTTCTTTCTTTTGTTTTATCAGGAGAAAGATTATTATATTGAAAACACAGCATTTTACATTTAATTCTTTCTTCAATTAAAGATTTATCATTATTAGCGTCGTATAATTCACCTTTGAGCATTTTTTCTTTTTCTGTCATTGTATTTTCCTTTTATTACTTTAAGCCCTTTTACAATAATAGAATAAAAAAAAATTTATTTTAATAAATAACGGCTATTAAAATCCATTAACGCTTTTTTCTTAGCTTTATATTTATTTTCATCAAAATCTTCTAACCCTAGTTTTTTTCTATCCTCATCGGTTAAATTTTTAAAAATGCTGTTAGTTCTTCTAAATATATCTGCTACTCGAAGCGAGGATTTTTCTAAATGTCCGTATAATATAGGAGGATTGCCTGTTTCCTCCTTATTAAATATATAATTAATTGCAAGAGCAATATCTGTTCTATGCAATCCCTGAGCACAAGCAATATAGAAATCCCCTTTATTTATTATGTCAAAAAATTCAGGCAAAGACTCTATTATTTCTCTATCTGAAGTTTGCTCAGAATCTATAGGGAAATGAAAATATCTCATAGAATTTTTTTCAACATAAGTTTGAAAATTTTTAGACACATCACTTGTTTTTAAGTCTATTACCTGTTTTATGCCAAAATCTCTTAATTGGGAGAGAAATTTAAAATTCCTTTTCATTGAGAGGCTTTCACCTCTTAGTCCTTTTCCGTTTACAGAATGCAGATTAGGTATATCTAATTTGATATTATCATAATTTTTATTTTTTTGTTTCCCGCAAAAGGCAGGTAAAGGATAATAATATCCGCATACTTTTACAGGTTTATTTTCGCCGTGTTGTGATTGTAAATTACAATTTTTCTTCGGCAATCTTATATTTACAGGATTATTAGAGATTTTAATATTATTAATCATAATTTTCATTTCCTAGTATTATAAAAAATCCTAAAAAAAATTTTTGTTAATTACATTTTCAAATTAGAAGTATTTAAAATCTTTGTCCTTCTAGCATATTCCTCCATAAATGATTGCAAACTATCCCAGCCTAAACTTTTTACAAAATCATCATTAATATGAAGGAATGAGCCGTCACCACTTTGCTGCAAAATTGCGTTAGCAATTCTTTTTGTCATTTGTACTGATTTTTGAGGATTAGAAGACTCAAATATAGGGCTTACAGCTTCTTTTGGATTAAATAAATAATTTAGACCAAAAGCAACATCGGTTCTATTAGTACCCTCGCAACATCCTATATAAAATTTTCCTTTATCCATTGCATCAAAAAATGACGGTAAGAGTTCTTTAAAAGAATTAATTTGTTCTATATTTAGTTTTTGATCATAATCAATAGGGAAGTGAACATATTTAAGCCCTGCCCTATCACATTGCTGGATACTTCTTTCAATATTACTTTCCGCTCTTAAATCAATAACAGTATCAATTCCAGCTTCTTTTAGGTTGGACATATATTTTTTATTTGCTTTACTAAAAATAGTGCTTCCTCTGATACCTTTTTTATTTGTAGCAAGAGTTAAATTTTGTATATTTAAATCTGATAAATCATCATACTTAAATGCAAGACTTGCATTATTTGGACTGCCAATATTTTTTGTAATGATTTTAGACTCCCCTTCACCTGTTAAACTGTATGCACCGTATTCTTCATAAAGTCTATTACGCCAAGCATCCATATATGGATTTTCTTCAAACAATTCATCTTGTATTTGTTCTGCTGCAAGACATTTTGATGACGGCTGCGGGGTTGTATGTATATTTTTCTCTGGAATATTTACGGCAGTATCACTTACCCTAGTATCTACTATGTCAGTAATTGTATCATCTGTCTTTTTTGCAAGAGCAGACATATCAACATTATCAACACGATTTGAAATCATTTTGTTTTTAAGCTTACTAGCAGCTTTACCAGCTACTCTCATACCGCCGCCTATAATAGGTGACATAATAAGTCCGCCAATAGCGCCTTCAACACCAGCTTTAGCGACATTATCACCATTTAAAGCAGCTCTTACCATATTATCAGAAGCGCCGCCTAAAGCACCATCTAAAGC
>CANQRT010000097.1 GCA_947626325.1 Candidatus Gastranaerophilales bacterium
ATTGAAAACCCTAACGAGGCGCATATTGTATAGGAAATAAAAGCTGTTTCTCCTAAAAACGGAGCAACTGCATAAGGCTTATTCGCATATAAGCCCATAAACACGCTCCCAATAAATACTATTAATGCTGTTATGCAAAGCGTGCTTTCAAAATTAAGTCCTGTTGTTGTCAATATTTTGGGGCTTAGTATAAATAGATATGACATTGTAAAAAATGTTGTCATACCTGCAACTAATTCTGTTTTAATATTTGTTTGATTTTCTTTAAGTTTAAATATATTTTCTAAAATATTCATTATAATAAACTTTCAAGCTTTTCTATTTCTGATTTATTAAATACTTTATCGGCACGTTCTCCAGATAAAATTGAGATAGTTTTTTCTTTAAGTATATCATTAATTTTTGAGTAGTTTTCATTAACAGGAGTAGGTTTAGTATTATTAATCATAGTAAGAAAAATTTTAGCACTTTTAGGCTTTTTATCATTTAAAATAAATTCTTCTGCTGTATCAATTCTGGCAGGAGTAATTAAACCGCTTTGGGTAATTCTATCTGCGGATTGTTTGGAAGTAATATACTTTATAAATTTTACGGCTTCATTTTTATGTTTAGAATTTTTTGATATTGCAAAGCCTGAGGCGTCAATGTATATTTTATTAGTCTTGGTAGAGGGAAATTCAATAACATCCCAATTGAAATCTATAACTTGTCTAAATTTAGGCACCATCCAGCGCCCTGAAATATACATTGCAATTTTTTTATTTATAAACATTTGTGCAGTAGTCATACTGCCTATTTCTGCCTTTGTTGGGGCAATATGATACTTGTTTGAAAAATCCGAATATAAATTAAGCGCCTCAATACTTTTATTGGAGTTAATAATAACTTTTTTTGCATTATCAGATAATAATCCTCCGCCGTTTGAGGCAAGGAAGCTTAACAAGAATATAGGTTCTTCTTCTGTATTAATTCCGAAATATTTTTTTGTTGTAACTTTTTGAGCAAGCTCTTTTAATTCTGATACGTTGTTTAATTTTTTAATGTTATAAATCCCGTGCGATTTTAAAATATCCTTATTTACATATATAACAGGAGCTGAAATATCGCGGGGAATTGCGTATAATTTTCCGTTATCTTTAAAACAACTTATTGCTTCAGGATAATACGAATTAATCTCGTCTTTAAAATCCTCAGATAAATCCTCAAGCAACCCTGCTTTTATATTAATAAAAACAACGTCAGGTGCTAAATTTGAAGCAAAAAGCAGGTGAATTTTTTGAAAATAATTTTGAGGTATATGTATAAATTCAACTTTAATATTTGTATCTTTTTCAAAATCACTAATTAAATCTTTAAGGATTTCAGTTTCACTTTGCGAACCCCAAGATGAAAATTTTATTGTACACTCAGAACTGTCTTTTGCTTGCAAGGTAATCTTTCCGTATAATAAAAAGCAAATACATAAGATAACAGCTAAAAGTACAATTATCTTTTTCATTATTAAATCTTAGCCAATTCTCTCATATCAAATTCAGAGATTTCAATCATTGATTTATAATTATCTAATCTTACGATATAAGTTTCTTTATTGTCTTTTTTGTCATAATATCTGGCTTGAAGATTAATTTGACTTATTCTATTAAACTCTTGAAGCAGAAAAGATTTATCGTTAACAAATCCAAAAAGATAAGTTTTATTGTTTTCAGAGGTTACATAAAATCCTTTATTATGAGAGATATTAAGTTTAGAGATTATTTTTTGTTTCTTAATTTCGGCTTCATCAACAGCAGGTATTAAAAGACCTGGAGTACCTGTTGCAGCTTTTAATATAGGATTAGTATGTTTTAATCTAACTGTTCCTGAATTTTCATTTAATAACTTAGAGGTTTGATTTAATGTGCTCTCAATTTCATAAGAGGTTTGGGATTTATTTTGTTTTACAGGAATGTCAAAGCATTCAAATGAATTATCACTGCCAGATTTTAAACTTTTATCAGCTGGAGAATTATTGTTTTTAAAATCAGGGATGAAAGTTTTAGGCACAGAAGTATAATTTCCTTTATCAATAGTTTCTTTAGTTCTTTTAACAAGTCTAAAAAGCATATAAATTATGGCAGCTACGGCAAACAGCGCAAAAAGGCTGACAAAATTTAAACTTTTTATCTGCATTAAAAATCCGTTATAGTCAGAGTCTAAGCCTGATACAAGATTAATTGCATAATCATCTAGCATATCAACACTTATACGTACATAATTAGTAGTTGAATTGCCTTTAATAGCTTCGTTTTGTGAAACTGTAAGTTTAATTTTTTTTCTATCGAACCCTGATGAATAATGAATTTTAGCACCAGATTTAGCAATAACAGAGTCAGGCAGAAATACGTAATAAGAGCCGTCTGTTATTTTTTGAATAAATGCATTACCCTTGTAGTTATCATTAAATAACATATTTAAAGTGATTTCTTTTTGGTTAGAAGGTTCTATTATAATTCTATCCAAAGTATTCATGCCTGTTTCAGAGGCAAACGAAGCAAGCATTCCAAAAAATAAAAATACAAGGAATGTAAATATTTTTAAGTAAAAAATCTTTTTCATGTTTAAATTTTCTTTCCAAGGGATAATTAATTATTAAAAGTGTACAATAATATAAAACATCAAAAAATAATTTTTGTCACTTAAATAAAAATAAAAACGAAATAATACTTAAAGAAAAATAAACAATAACTGTAATCTTGATAAAAAGTAATAATTTTGGTATTATAAGACAGCAGAAACGGTAAATAATGAATATAACAGAAGAACAGATAAATAAAATATTTGAACTTGCTTCAATGGAAGATAAAATTTCAATTCCGAAAGAAGAAATCACATCAAAAGAAATAAGTGAAGCATTAATAGAGATAGAGCGAAAATTAAATTCATTTACGGCAGATGTTAAGGTTGATAGTTTAGAGAACAAAAAAATATTAATTGCCGATGATTTAGAGCTGTCAATATACCAATTAAGCACGGTATTAAAGCGGATAGGAATAACCCCTTCTGTTGCAAGGCATAAAGATGAAGCATTATCTGAGATGAACAAAGTTAAATTTGACTGTATCATCATAGATTTGTTTATTCCTGACAGTTCAGACGGCTTTGAGTTAATTCAATCTGCAATAAATAAGCGTGCTGAAACTGGACATGATACAAAAATTGTGGTTATTTCAGGGACTGATGATAATTCTTTAGTAGAGCATTGTTATGAATTAGGTATTGATTTTTATATTCAAAAAGATAAAGATTGGCACGCTAAACTGTTAAAATACTTAAGCAATTCGTTCCAATCAGATAAAAATATTGCATATACTAGGTATGTAATTAACAATAATATCGTTTCATATTTAGTAAAACGCTTTAATGAACCAAAGATTTTTGATGATTTAATAAAAAATATTAATTCCTCAATGTATACAGGGTTAAAAAACATAGTTTTTGATTTAAAAGAAATATCTGCATTTGATAGTGATAATGCCTATATTTTTGCAGAAATATATAAAATTTGTGCAGAAAATGGCGGAAGATTTATACTTGTAAACCCATCTATGAATGTAAGAGAAGCGTTATCGTTTGCATATTTAGAGGATGTAATACCTTATAGAAGCTCTATTGAAGATGCTGTTTCGTTAATTATGAATGAGAAATAGGTTCAATAAGGTTAATTCTTTTAAGGTGTCTTTCACCTTCAAATTTGCTGTTTAACCAGATTTCACAAATATCTTTAGCGCAATATTCACCCACAATTCTTTGCCCCAGACAAAGAATATTAGTATTATTATGCAGTCTTGAAAACTTAGCTGAGGTTGTATCAGAGCAAACCACCGCCCGAATTCCTTTAATTTTATTAGCTGCAATAGACATTCCTACACCTGTTCCACAAATAAGTATACCTTTATCAAATTCGCCCGAGGCTACTTTTTTAGCAGTATCTTGGGCAATAACAGGATAATCAGCGGGTTCTTTTGAATAACAGCCGTTATCAGTCACTTCAATATTTTTTGATTTTAGAAAATCAATTAAAATGTTTTTAAGCTCAAAGCCTGCATGGTCACAGCCTATAATAATTTTACTCATAGTAAACTCCTAATATGTAAAATTTTAGCACTTAAAAAAATTGAATAAATAAATGTTACAAAAGTTAAAAATTAAATAAAAAAATAGCATGTTTTTTCCCAATCCAGTGTTTATAAATATGTAAAGTAAGGGAAAATTATGGCTGAACTTTCATCCCAAAATCAAATAAAACCTGTAAATCAAGGAACACCTATTTACAATTACGGTGTTAATCCTTCATATATAAAAACGACAAATGGGCAAGAAGTATCTGTACAGCCATCTAATATTACATACCCTTATTATCAGTATCCTACAGCATCATTATATGATGCAAATCAAAAGCAGGCTGCTTCTGGTGTAAACATATATATATATAATCCTTCAGCAATAGGCGGGCCTACATCAACTTCAACTGCAAGTGCAAATTATGCAAACGCAACCCCGCCGCAAGAAAAGGCAGCTGCTTTTCAGCCTTTATCCTCTCAGCCGATAGCTAATACTCCAATATTATACGATAATAATGACAATATAAAAGCTCAAGGCGGAGAAAAAAAGCAAGTTGTTGATTTGACTAATGATTATATAAAGACATTAGAAAGTTATTTAAGAAGTGCAGATAAAAATATAAGAAAAAACGGAATAACTGATTTAATAAAACGTTTTGAAGAGGACACTTCAAGATATAATAACCCTGCATTAACGGCGTTATTAAATATAGCATTGCAAGATCCTGATGCTAATAACAGAATGCTGGCAATGACCTGTTTAACTGGAGAAACTGCAAGCGGTGATGAAAATACAGCAAAGATATTACAGCAGCTCCAAACTTCAAAAAAACTATACGGGCAAGAAGCACAAACAGCGAATGAGGCATTATTAAAAACAGGCAGAACAAAATCAAGCGTACAATGATAAATAAAAAACGGATGTAAAGGAAAAGGTAAGTAAAATGAATGTAAGTGCAGTAACAACGGCGTTAAAAAAGTTTTCAGGGAAACCTTTGAGTGTTGTATCAAAGGCAATAGGTGCTGTTTCTGCAGCCTCAGTTATATATGATATGCACGTTCACGGAAAAGAAAGTGCTTTATCAACGGATAGAATTGAAACTGGCAACATCTCATATAATAATTACCGAGAATATATGCAAATGGATTCAGACAGTGCTGTTACAGCAAAGGCTAAAAAAGTTTGGTATGATATGAAAAATGCTCCTGCTGTTTATCATCCTATTTTATTGGCGGGTGGATATATTAAAGGCGCTGTGAATAGGTTTATTAATGTTCTTCCGATTGCTGTATTATCAGTTCTTGCATTAAAGTGTAAAGGACTAGGAAAAGTAGCTGGTGTATTGCTTGCTGGGCATGCTGTTAAATCTGTTTTGTTTGATGTTATTGGCTTAGGCAGAAAAGGACGCAATAAATAATCCTCTTAAATACCCGAGTAATATACAATTGGGTAATTATAAATCAGTCAACAGGTTAATTCATAATAATTTTTTATTTGTTTTAATTTTAATTGTTAATTGAAAAGCAAATACTTAATCAGAGAGGATGGCAAAGCTGTGGCTGAAGTAAAAAGAGGAAGTCAGTGTTGTAATTGTAGAGGATTATAAATTGACAAGAGTCGGTTTAAAGTCGACATTAAATGAATATGAGCATATTAATGTAATTGGTGAAGCAGAAGATGCGCAAGAGGGGATAAAGCTCATAGAAAAAATGGAACCTGATGTAGTATTAATGGATTTAGGGCTTCCTGGGATGAACGGGCTTGAAGCTACATTAAAATTAAAAGAAAATAATTGCAAATCAAAAATAATAATATTAACTTCTCATGAACGCAATGATGAGGTGGTTGCTGCATTAGGTGCAGGTGCTAACGCGTATTGTTTAAAGGATATAACTCCAGAAACTTTGTCAGAAGTTATAAGAAACGTAGCAGACGGCGCATGCTGGGTAGATCCAGGTGTATCATCAGCAGCCTTAAATTTCTTCCCAAAACCAGAAAATGTTACATTAATTCATTCTACAGAGGTTCAAGATGCAAGGGCTCAGTTAACAGAGCGTGAGCTTGAAGTATTAAAACATCTTGTAAAAGGCAAAAGCAATACAGAGATTGCAAAAGAATTAATAGTAAGT
>CANQRT010000098.1 GCA_947626325.1 Candidatus Gastranaerophilales bacterium
AGATGAAAAAAATCAAAAAAAGAAAAGAAATTATATAGAAAGCATTAGAAAAAACGGTTTTATTAAAACTAATAAAAAAGAGTTCTTAAATTTGTTAAAAGAAGCATACGAAGATTATTACGTATTTAAGGAAAAAGATATTTCAGATTATAGAGAAGTTTTATCTGAAGAAGATTTTAAATTTATAGAAGAATTAAAAAATCAAAGCAGAGATAAATATAATATTTTTTCTGCTAATTATAAAACTATAACAGAAAATGCCCCAGAGAGTGATGATATTTTATATTCTATATTTCAACTTATAAATTCTTTAAAAAGAAATTATAAAGATATAAATAAAAAAGAAATCGATATTGAGACTGAAAATAAAATGATACAAATGGCTCTAGCCCATTATCCAAAAGAAGAAGAAAAGGAGAAGGTAAATGACAGTTTCAAGCATCGAACCAGTAAATAATTATGCAGGTAATAATTCTGCTACAAAATTTGATTTCGATTTTTATATTGAAAATGAAGAAGAATTATTGGTGCAGCATACAAATAAAGCAGGTTATCAAACAACTCTTAAATTAAATACGGATTATACAATTAGTAAAATAGGCTCTGAAAGTGGAGGTTATATAATTTTTCCTGCGCAAGACTCATCATATAAAGTGTTGCAAGAGGATGAGCTGATTACATTAAGTTTAAATTTAAAAATAGTACAAGAAAAAGAATTTAAAAATTCAAGTAAATTAAATTTAAACATGTTGGAAAATGCGCTTGATTATGTTACCAGATTAATCCAAATACTTAACAGAAAAATGGAAAGAGCTGTAAAAGTAAAAGAAGGAATAAATATAGCTCCTGATAGATTAATGGAAAATATAAATGATGCGGTAAATAAATCACTTACATATTCGACCTACAGTGAAGATAGTTCAAAAACTGCGCAAAAAAGTGCCGAGCTGGCTAAAAATTGGGCGGTAAAAGATAATGATAAAGTTGAAAACATTGATTATTCTTCAAAATATTATGCTCAAAAATCGAAAGCAAGTGCGGAAATATCAGAAGAAAAAGCTCAAGAAACCAATCAAACGTATTTAACAGCTAAAGAAGATATAGAAAATAAAAAAAGTGAATTCATTTATGAAATTGAACAAGAAGGGGATAAACAGTTCAAAAGAATACAATCAATGGGATTTTATCAAAAAGACGGTAGGATTTTCTATTTAAATGAATTGGGTGAAGAAACTTCAATACAATTTGATAAAACTGATAACTTATTTGATGTAGTTCAAAAAGATCATCAACTTACATTTAAAGATACAAAGGGACTGGCACTTTTAGGCAGTTATGTGTATAAAGAAAGTGATGACTCTGGCATATACGGTTATCCTGATTTCTATAATAAATGCTTAGAGGAATATAAAGCAGAAGATAATGAAAAAGAAAATATTTATGTTTCAAGTAATATAGCGGGCGCTGTAAATAACTCAAAAGGCTTTATTTCGGGATTTTCTGCTGCTAATTATGCTGAAACAAACAAAAAAATCATTTTAGAAAATGTACAAGACAACTGGGAAATTGTATTAAAGGTTAAAATGCCTGCAGTTGCAGCAGCTTGTGCAATAATAGGATCTGGTGCAGGTTCTCAAAAATTTGCTCTATCATTAAGAACAACAACAGCAAATTTATTAAATTTATATTTATCTGGGAATGGAACAAGCTGGAATATTGCTAATGCAGCTGTTTCTACATCTGTTTTTGAATTAGGGAGAGAGTATTTAATAAAAATATCATACTTATTAACAGGAGAACCTGAAAATCAAACTGCTATTTATAATGTAGATTTATCGCCTATAGATAAAATAAATTGGACTAATTTCATTAAAAAAGAAATCACACAAATAAGTTCAGCTACTGCAGAAAATACATATAAAATTGCAGATTTTACGCCAAGTTTAGGTATTGATAATAATGTAGTATTCACTGGCAGTATCGACTTGAATAAATCGTATATAAAAATTAAAGATGATATTGTTTGGACAGGTGTTAATGAAGTAGAGACAATCAATAATAAAAACGGGCATAGATTTTATAATATTAACGATAAAGGAAGTATTGATGAAATCTATAAAGAAACAGGTTTTGCGTGGTATTACGGAATAGATGAAGAAAATAAAAGAATATTGCTTCCGCAAATGATAAACAGGTATCTTGTAGAGAAAAAAGAACCTACAGAAGAAGATTCTACTTGGTATAATTTATATTCCGACGGCTGGTGTGAACAGGGCGGTGTAACAGTTTCAACAACAAGCATTCCTATTTATTTTTCAAAACCATATAAGAGTAAAAACTATGATGTAAGTGTAACTTGTATAAATAAAGCTACATCAGACCAAAATATAAGTATAAATAACAGACAAGAAACAGGATTTACATTACTTGACTCAGAAAGTTTTGAGCATATTTGGTATGCACAAGGTTATGCAGCTGCACCTGTTGAACAATCGTATAATTATATGGTGGTAGGGAATACTGCAATACAAAAAGCTCAAAGTGAATATACTCAGATAAGCATGGCGGCGAGTGATACTTTACCGTTATTTACTGCTATATACTTTGATTTTAAACCTAACCACGCAAGCTGGCTGAAAGCAGGAACATTAGTAAATAGAAGCGAATACAAAACGGCTTATGATGAACTTGTTAAAGTCTTAAAAGGAGAAGAAACAAAGTATGGCAGTGAATTTAAAGTCATTAAAGAAAATGAGAAACTAAGTTATTTTGATTATAGTGAATATTGGGTTGTAGATGAAGATACACAAACATTTAGAACTCCATTAAAGACTTCTTTTGAAAAAAATATAATAACTGAAACTATCGGTTTGTACTTTAAAGTTGCAAATGCAATACAAAACATTCAAATATTAGATGTAGGTAAAGTAAATCAGACTTTAAATGATATCGGTGCAATGACAATGAGGGAATGTGCTGTTGTTGTTAGAGCCGAAAAAACAGGAACAAGCGAATGCCGAATATGGTCTGACGGGTATATAGAACAAAGCGGACTAATAACAAGAGATGCAGTTGGCGGAGTTCAAATATATTTCCTATATCCTTTTAAGAATAAAAATTACAGAATGGACTTTACACAAGAAACCTTAGAAACATATACAACAAAGACAGGAAGCTATTCTCAGCCCTATATAACAGAGAAAAATAAAGAAAGTGTATATGTATGCTGTCAGTCTGCCATTGCACAAATAGGGTATATAAGGTGGTGTGCTAAAGGGTATATTAATACGGTGGTGTAATATGAAGAAATACTATAAAGAAAGTGATGTTGCAGGTTCAATTAATTCTTCGTCTGAGTTAAGCAGAGTAAATAATACTATTAGCGTTAATGGACTTATGCTTCCTACATTTATACAACCACTCTTAACAGAAGCGGGAACATTAGGTGGAGATAGTTTTGCAGTAAGTCAAGATAGTATATCATACCCAACAGGAGCGCAAAATGCTCCTGCTTGGAGAGCTTTTGACGGTAATGAAAATACATGGATGCAGTGGCATTTCTACATTATAATGTACAATCCCAAACCACTATTAATAAAAGAATTTACATATATTACAGAAGGCCGCTATCTAGATATGAAAGAAAAAATAGTTCTTTATGGTTCTGATACAGGCGAATTTAATGGTGAAGAAGAATTAATAGGAAGAAATATTGCGAGTGTTACAGAAGCAAAACAGACAATTGTTGCAAAGTTTCCAGAAAATAAGAGTGTGTATAAATATCACAAAATATTTTGGGAAGAAACAACTGGCTGGGCTAATTGTGGAACAGTGTATCCATATTTATGGGATTGCAATGTTCCGCATATAGCAGAAGTAAGGCTCAGTGAAACATACGAAGTGGATAGTAATCAAAGAGATAATTATGCTAAATCTATTAAAGTAAAAGAACATGTCGTAACTTCTTTCGACGGGGATTTTTATGTAATACCCGAGCAAGAATTTAATATATATAATTTGGAAAACGGTAGACAATACTTATTTTCTAACGTTAAGACAAAAAAAATAGAAGCATTAAAAGGAACATTTATAGCATCACCTAATCAGCCATTATACAATTCAGAAACAGGTAATATTATATGGCTTGATACAAGCAATCAATCTAAATTAAAGCTATATTACATTTCTGAAGAAGGTAAAACCGAAAAAACAGATTTGGTTAAATTAGGATATGTAGATTTGGTGGTAGATAGGTTTATAACAAATCTTGTAAATGATGAATTTAATTCCGTTAAAAAAGGACATCAATATTATTTAGGAAATTATAAATGCGGATTTAATGGAGGCAAGACTTATATGCCTGTATTCCCCGAATTTGCATATTACAAAAATACAAGTTCTGGAGTAAAAAAAGCGGATAAATCTAATTACGATTTTTTTGTAGTGCGTCCGAGTTTTAACGTACAAGACGGCGGAGTTATGTGTTTTAGCAAGGAGGATAAAAATGGAGTTAAAAGCTAAGTTAAATAAACCTTATACAGAAGAACAAAAAAAAGATTTCATTGTAAAATTTAATCATCAGCTTGGGTATGAAATTAAAGAAACCCCTCAAGATCTAGAGGCATTGGGCTTTACTCAAGAGGAAATATTACAAAATGAACGCAATAGAATTAATATGCTGTCATTAACTGCAGCAGATGTAGAAAGAGCTATTTACAAAGATAAAGGGATTGACTTTGATGATATAATAGAACTTATAAAAGATAATCCTGATATTGATGTTAAAGCATTAAAAATCGAACTAAAAGCCAACAATTTCTATAGGGGTAATCCTTATGTTGAACAAATAGGAACATTGCTGGGCTATACAAGTGATGAATTGGATTATTTATTTAAAAATAAGGAATTAAGAAGTGATAAATTGGTATGAAGATAAAAAAATAAAAATAGAGTTTGATAAAATCCCAAAAACCACTATGATTTTCCCCATACCTAATATGACCAAAGAGGAAAAGAAAGCTGTTAAAGAAAAACCTTTTATTAATTTACAAACATTAAATATAAAAATAACTGATAAACGCAAGCCTTCAAAAGAATATGATTTTGAAATAGAAAAAGGCTACAGGTGGGACGGCGCCAGCATACCTCGAATATTTTGGTATTTGATAGGTTCAAAAACACAGCCCGAGTTTCAAATCCCCTCAATGTTACACGATAAATTATGTGAAAATCATGAATTAATAAATAATGACAGGTATTTATCAACTCTTGTATTAATTGGATGTATGAAATCAGCAGATGTGAGTCCATTTAAAATGTGGCTGATAAAACATAGCGTCGATAATTTCCAGAAATTATGCTGGTGGTAAGGTTCGTATGTCTTTAAGTTATGAATTAATGTTTTGCGTTGTAGTTCAGTTATTAACTGCTGGTATTTGTATAGGTGTATACAAATGCACTGTTGCTTTTATGCAGCAGCAAATAATTGAATTAAAGCAGGATATGAAAAAATATAATAACGTTCTTGAACGTCTTATTCGTGTTGAAGATTCTGTTAAATCAGCTCATCATAGAATTGACGGATTTTGTTAGTCTGTTATTTTTCTGTAAGTATATATATTAAATTAATAATTTCTGGTGAAAGAGTATCTATTTTCCCCTTAATATAACTTATTTTTTCCTCGGTGTTTTTTAGGTGATTGTAATCAAAAAACTTTACAATCTCATAATTAAGCACCGAGGATATTTTTTCTATAGTGGGCATGGACGGGAAATGTCTGCCGCTTTCTATTGCACTTAATGAGCCTGTTTCTATCCCTATTAATTCTGAAAGTTGTTCTTGGGTTAAATTTCTGCTCCGTCTTAATTCTTTAATCCTTTTTCCAAGTAATTTTTTAATACTGCTCATAATTCACCTTATTTAAATGCTAACTTATTACTTGAATTAATTTAAGCGTAATTTAGATATGTTTATTGATTAAACTGCGAGTATAAAATGTAGTTTTTTGTAAAATTATGTAAATAAAATACAGTTATACGATTTTATTATGTATATTATGTGTAAAATACATAATATAAGTGTAGTTGGAATTTTAAATGATTAGTTTAATTAAAAAAATATTTACAAAAGACGACATAGGCGAACCTCCTTATGAGTATGATTTATTAGTA
>CANQRT010000099.1 GCA_947626325.1 Candidatus Gastranaerophilales bacterium
AACCGCTCTGCAGGAAATAAGACCCTGAGTCTCTCCGGAGTAAAATTGTGAAAGTCTGTTCACAAACTTTCTTCAAAGATTTGTAATGAAATAATAGGAAAAACTAATTTAAGAAAATGTAACGGATATATTGTTAGAAATTTAAACGGAACAGAGAAAAAACATCCTGCAAAAGAATTAGTAAAATATGTAAAAAAATATGATAAAGATTATAGAGAGTGTCCTCAAGTGCATTCTGTTTATGATTATGCTAATTCAATTGTTTACCTTGTTACAGGCAGAGATGTTGATACAATAAATCAAATGGCGAAACCTGTTGGTATCGCAAAAGGACATTCAATGGATGTTTTAGGACACTCTAAATCATTTGATGCAAAATATGCAGCAGAAAATTTTGTTAACAGAACCTATGATTTTCTTAAAAGACACTGTAGACAAGTAAAAAACAAAAATGGTGAACGTTTACAATTGCATGTTTATTATGATCCTAAATATACAAAGACAGGTAATTTTGATAAATTTGAATTTCAGCACGCTATTTTCAAACCAGAATAAACTCGCTGAAAATTTATTTTAAACAAGATTTATTATTATCCAACCCTTTTAAACATTAAGGTTGATTGTCCTGCCATTTTAACAGGAACAAGATTATCACCATTGCTTTCAAGTGTATATATATTCTTGTAATCTCCGCTTCCGCCATATTTCTTGCTGTCAGTATTAAGTATTTCAACCCAAGTGCCTTTAGGGAACTTAATATAATAATAAGAAGCGTCATCACTAGGATATGAAGCATCTTTCAAATTAGTTATTGTATATATTTCATTATTTGAATTGCTATCTAATGCATGTGCAGCTATTACATTTGAAAAATTATGTTTGACTGTATTTTCAGGAATTAACCTGCCTATTGTTAATGCAGGGTTTTCCGCATTTATTTTATTTAAATCTGTAGTTAATGCCTTTATTCTGCTCATTATAGATTTACCGTTATTAGAATATGGAATTGAACCTAATTTAGAGTCATTTAAAGCAGGTTTTGAGGTATCATAGCCCTTTTCTGTATATAAATAATCTTCTGTAGGCACTGATTCAAATTGACGGAAAAATCTAAACGGAGTTAAATCTCCCCTTTCATCACCTTGAAATACCATTTTTAATCCTGGAATAGAATATGTTACAGCAAGAGCCATTTTGTATTTACTTACACATTTATTATACATATACTTTAATTTGTTATACGAAACAGTTGTTTGCGGTTTTATTCCCATAGGAATAAGCACTTCTGATTTGAATGCTTTTTTTAACGCCTGTTTCTTTTGTGAAGTCATATTTTTATCAGAAGTATCGTATTTATCTAGCATTCCGCATTGAAGCATTATAGCAAGTCTTTCGGAGGTAAATTGAGCCTTTTGTGATTTTACTGTTTGCATAGCAGACTCAAGAGGACAATTTTTCATCTCACTATAGCGTTTTGCACGTTCAATATCTTGAGCATTTAAGGTTATATTTTCGTTAAGATTAAGCATTGGAACAAGTAATTTAGAAATAAGCCTGCTTCCCTCAAAATTACCTATTTCATCGTGGCTCATTACATATTTAACGCTGTCTTGAGCGCAATAAAATGCTTTTTCAAGCTTATCTAAATCTATATTGCCGTATAAACTTTCATTTAATGTATGGTAATAGTTAAAATCCCATTCACTGTCATAACCGAGTCTGCCTAGTGAGGTATTTCCGTTTGAAATATCATCAATTGCACGGCAGTGCTCATCTTCACTTTTTCCTTCTGCAGATTCATAATATTTTAATGGATTAACTACTCTTTTATCGTGGATTTCATCAGGATTAGACCAAAATTGTCCATTATCATCAACACTTACTCTATCTCTGCCGTCTTCAGCAATTAAAAATGCATCAGGCTTATGATAGTTTATTTCTGCAGCTATTTGTTTCATAGCATAATCAGATTCCATAAACTTTGTCATATCAAGTCTTAATCCGTCGCAATGATAGTTATCAAGCCAATTAATAGCAGCATTCACCATATAATCACGAACATATCTTGAATCTGTGCCCTCATAATTAAATGCTTCACCAAACCCATTTGAGCCCTTTATATACGGCCCTGTTTGCTTTAATGAAGCGCCGTCAGGCCCTAAATGGTTCGGTACCATATCCATTATTACATTTAATCCAATTTCATGAGCATAATCAATTAATGATTTTAATCCGTCTGGACCGCCCAGATGCTCTGCCGCAGCGTGCTTATCTACACCGTCATATCCCCAATTAAAAGAATATGTATTTTCAGCTGGCATTATTTCTATTGCGTTAAATCCCATTTGAGCTATGGAGTTTAATACAGATTTTGCGCCTTTGAAAGTACCTCTTTTGGTTAAGGTTTCCGTATTAAATTCATATATTCTAGCCTCGTTTACAGGAGTCAACCCATTTTGAGCATTCGCCTTTCTTGATATTCTGTTTTTGTTATTTGCAAACCAGTCTTTATCACTCCACTCAAATAAAGAGTGGTCATATAATGTTGATTCTCCAAGCAGTGTTTCCTGCCTAAATGAATATGGGTCTTTTACTCTATCAACTTCTCCATTGCCTTTATATATTGTGTAATAATATTTATCTCCATGGGCTGCTTTATTAGCAGGTATTGCCTTTTCTGTTTGAAAAATTCCCCTGCCTAAATTTTTTAGTTCGTATGTATTTTGCTCACTCCCGTCCCTTTTTTCAATGGTTACTGTTACTTTTTTTGTATCAGGGTATGTAAATATTTTAAATGAAGCCTCTTTAGTTTTCGGGTCAATAACTGCACCCCAGCTTTTATGTTCACTCCAGCTTCTGCCAAAACTTGGTTTATAATATACATTTGATAATTCTGTTATTTGCTTTTGGTTTTCATTATTTATTTTGGCTGGCAATTCACTTTTACCTTGCCCTATATTTTGAACTTTGGAACTAACTACTTTTTTAACTTCCATATAACCCCTTTGATACACAATATTTATATTACCACTATGGCAAATAAATAAAGTAAAAAGGAAGATTAAAATTGCATTTTATTAAGTATATATTTACATTTGTTTATAATAAAAGCCTCTGAATTATGCAGAGGCTTTTATATTTTAATTTTAGTTAATTTTATGCTACACAGTTACAAGAACATGGAATATCACGTAAATCTGAATTATAGACCATCTCTATGGCAGCTTTATTAACCGCATATTCAAATTTGGAAATTTCTCCCGCTTCATATTTTGCTTTAAGTGCTTCTAGTTCTTTTGCACGTTTAATCTCTTGGCGTGCAATTTGTCTCGGACTTTTTTGCTGCGGCATTATTGTCGGTTGATAAT
This sequence comes from Candidatus Gastranaerophilales bacterium, assembly GCA_947626325.1. Taxonomy (GTDB): domain Bacteria; phylum Cyanobacteriota; class Vampirovibrionia; order Gastranaerophilales; family Gastranaerophilaceae; genus Avigastranaerophilus. The sequence goes on from CANQRT010000099.1 coordinate 3,369, forward strand.
TACCTGTAATTGCTGTTGTTGACATATCTTTTCTCCTTTACATTCATAAAATAAAACCTTACCTTATGTTTATATAAAGTTTTTTTTAAGAAATAATTTGACATTAAAAGTTTAAATATTAAGAATTTTTAACATTAATAAATCCGACTTGATTTCTTCCATTTTCTTTTGCGTTGTATAAACATTTATCTGCGTATTCAATTAATTCGGCGGGAGTTTTACCGTTTTCAGGATATGTTGAACATCCTAAACTTATTGTTATATTTACTTCTAAGTCAGGAGTTAGCTGGTATTTTTTCGCTGATACAGCATTACATATTTTTTGAGCAATATTAATGGCGGTTTCTTTATTTGTATTATTAAGTATAATTGTCATTTCTTCTCCGCCGTATCTGCAAACATAATCTTCATTTCTTACATTATTTTTTAATGTATTTGCAACATGTTTTAGTACTGCATCACCTGCTTGGTGTCCGTATTTGTCATTAAATTTTTTAAAAAAGTCAATATCAATCATTATCAACGAAAATTGACTTCCGTTTTTTTCAGCTAATCTTATGTTTTCGCTCATTTTTTCTTGAAAATATCTATGATTATACAACTCTGTTAATCCGTCAGTAGTTGCCAGCTTATAGGTATACTCAAAATCTCTTGATTTTATAAGGTATCTTATTATATATGAACAAACAAAAACAAATACCGTTAATATTAAAGGAACTACAACCCACACCCAAACATTATATTTATCCATAACATAAGTTGAAAAATATAAATATAATCCGTTTAATATTAAAAATAACATAATTGAAATATATACAGAACGTATTTTAAATGCCGTGTAAGAGGCTAATATCATTAACATCAAGCATATTAAAATATTATATTTTAAATCTGCTTTTTTAATTAAATGGTTATCTAGAATATTATTTAACAAGGTTGCATGGATTTCTACACCTGGAAAATACTTGCTTGTGGGCACTGTTTTTATATCAGATAAAGAAAAAATATTAGTACCAATATAAACTATTTTATTTTTGAAAAAGTCTTTTTCTATAAGTTGTTTTGTGCCACTATTCTTTGCTTCAATAGATTTTAATACTTCCCAAAATGAAACATATTTAAATGTTTTACCATTTTCAAGTCCGCTAGGCCCATACCAATTTAAAATCACTTCCGCATTTTCTGTTAGTGGAATTTTTCTTTTTCCCAGAATTAAATTATTATTTTTATCAATTCTAACATCTTTAATATTTGCGTTTTCATATTTATTTAAGTAATCTATAGCAAGTTTAAGAGTCATATAAAGATAATAATTATCTTTATTCATCTGAGGATAGTTAACAACAATAGGAATTGTTCTTAAAAACCCGTCGTCCTCTTTCGGAGTATTTATATGACCAACATTTGAAGTAGCCTCAATTATTTCAGGGAGTATAATTCTGCAATTTTGAAATTTATAAATATTAATATTGTTAGAGTCAATATTAACATTCGTTTTTATGTTTTCGCTTAAAATCGGCGGATTTCTAAGTTCACTTGAATAGTCATCAAAATTAATTGCAGTATAGGTATTTTTATATTTTCTAAATCCTTCTATCAACTCATCATCGCTTTTCGGTATTCTTTTTAAATTTTTTATAAATAACAAATCGAAAGCAACATATTTCGGCTTTTGAGCCTGAATATAATCAAGCATTTTAGCATATACACTTCTTGGAATAGGCCAATCACCGTATGTTTCAAGCAAATATTCATAAGATGGATCATCAACCGTAACTATTACAATATCTTTGTTTACTGACTTATTTTTAGAAATTATATTTTGCCTTATATCAAATGTTTTATTTTCTAAAATTTTTAAAACATTAATAGTTTCATTTTTTGGAATAATAAAACAAAACAGCCCAATCAGTAAAACTAAAAGCGATGAGAAAAATATATCATATCTGTGTCTGTATATTTTATTTATAAACAAATTCATATTTATAATTATTATTTATTAAAGAAGAATTTTCAATTTCTTTAATATTCTTTATAAAAACACCTGTTAAATCTTTAATTTCATCAGGATTAATCAGAAAGTTTAAAAGACAGTATTCGTTTAAATTCATTACCTTCACCGATATCATACTTCTATTTTAGCAGAGTTAACAAAGTATAAATCCGCCTTAAAGATGAATTTAAAAACAATATTCAAATTTATCTAAGCTAAATAATTATCCATATAAATACTAAATAAAGGTAATGAATAGACAGGGCATAACATATCATAATTCAAAGAAAGTAAGAGAGAAAATAAAAAATATAGAAATATAAAAAAGAAATGTTTGCCTGTAACATTTCTTTTATGAACAAGGAGGAAAAATGAAATTAAACAAAATGACACTTGCCGCCGTAGTAACACTCGGAGTATTGGCAGGTACAAATGCAGGTTTTACACAAGAAACAGCAACTGAAACATCAAATGAGCTTTTAGCAGCTTGCCCTTTGTCTGGATGTTCTTCTCCCGTAACACCGCAAACAGCAACATGTCCTAAATGCCATAAAGATATAGACAGCTGCGGTTGTCAAAGTAAAACAACTGCACTTCCGTGCGAAGAAAAAAAGAGCTGTGACTCTTGCAATAAAATATCAGACGATTGTAACGTCTGCCCGCCTATAGCAGAATGCCCCGCACCGTCAAACCCGACCTGCGCGGTATGTCCTAA
>CANQRT010000100.1 GCA_947626325.1 Candidatus Gastranaerophilales bacterium
ATCAGTTGCTGTTATATTAGGTTTAGTATTTGGTTTGATAATTAATTTAGTTATGAATTCTTTAGCGGATAATCTTTCTGAAAATTCAGAAAGGATAAAACAAAAGAAATTAAAATATGAAGAACGTATAAAAAGAAATGAAAAAAGTCATAATAACAGTGTGTTCCCTGCATTAAAGGAAATAGTAGATAATAATACTTCAATAGTAAATGTATATAATGCCCTAGCTACAGATACACCAGATTCAATATATATAAAAAGATTTAAATCTAATGAAGCAGGCGGGATAGGCATTATAGGCGAGGCTAAAACGAGTGAATCTGTTAATGAATTTGTAAGAGGTTTAAGAGAAAAGAACGGAAATTTAACTCTTTCTAAACTTTCTATTAATACAGAATATGACAAAACAATAAACAGAATACCAAACGGATATACGTTTGAAGTAAAAACGGAAAACCATGATATATATATGGAAGATGGTGATATACCGACAACAAATACTCCAACGCCAACAAACACAAATAGGCAAATGACCGCTCCAGCAGTAGCTCCTGTAAGCAGTGGTAATGCAATTACACCACCGCCTCCAGTTATATAAAATCTTAATTAACAATCAATAGAGGGAAATATGAATAAAAAAAATAGTCAATTAGTTCCAATAATTTTGCTAGGTACAATTTTAATATTTATATTAATAGTATATGGGTTTGCTGCTCCTGCAATAAATAGTTATAGAAGTGTTAACTCCAGAATAAACTCTGAAACCAATGAAGTTGAAAAATTACAAGAACAATATAATACTCAAAAAGAAAAGATTAAACAGGAAGATGTACAAATACAGTCATTAAAGCAGGTATATTTAACCGACAGCGTTAATACTGATGAAAATTTAGGCAAATTCGGTACAATGTTTGATGATATTATCAAACGTGCTCAATATAATGGATTGCTTATAAGGTCTATTGAATATGATATGAAGCCTGCTAACAGTGCTATTTTTAATAATTTTTCAGATACATATAATGTTTGTGAATTAAAATTCTTTTTTGTAGGTACATATACACAGTTAAAAACCTTCTTAAATGAACTGACAACTTCTTTTCCTTATTTAATATCAATATCAGGTCTTGATATCACTGCATTTTCAGGAAATGAAGATTATCTTTTAATAAATTTATCAGTTACTTTATACTCAAAGAAGAAAATAAAAGACGAATAACGCTTATTTGATTTGAAAAGAACATTTACTGCACTGTGCTTTAGGGTGCAGGGCAATATTATCTTCTAAATCAAGCATTCTTACAACTTTAGTATTTAATTTAGCACCGCAAATTGGACAAATTAAATTTTCCGTTTCACCCTGTAAAATTAAGCGTTTAACATCATTAATATATTTATCTGTGACTTTGTCATAAGAGCCTACAAGTATTCTTTCATAGTGCTTAATGTCAATAGGATTAAGTTTTAAGCCCTTTGCAAGTTTTTGTCTAACAGTTGCAGGTAAAAACAAATCTTTACCAGACTCAATATCTTCAATTTGTTCAACGGATAGAGCTGTTTTTTTTGCAAGCCCAATAACCGATAAGCCTGCTTTTTCTCTTTGCTCACGTACAAATTCAGATAACGCTTTAAATTCTGTCATTTTATGCTTCCGAATGCTTTGTTTTGTTTTTGTTTTGAATTTCATTCCAGAGTGCAATCAAAGTATTTGCAAAGAATATACTTGAGTATGTTCCTGCAATAACACCGATAATTAATACTAAAACGAAATCTTTAGTAGTAACTCCGCCTAAGAAGTAGAGTGAACCTAATGTTAACAATGTGGTTAACGATGTATTAATACTTCTTGCAAGGGTTTGGTTAACAGAAACATTAACAATTTCATCATAAGTTGCTTTTTTAGAATAGAACTTCAAATTTTCTCTTACCCTGTCAAATACAACAATTGTGTTGTTAACGCTATAACCAAGTACGGTAAGTATTGCGGTTATAAATAAGCTGTCCACAGTAACACCATAAACCAGTCCAAGTATTGAGAAAACTCCGACCGTTAACAATACATCATGGAATAGGGCCAAACAAGCTACAATCGCAAATTCTATATGAAATCTTATTGTAAGGTAAATAACTATTGCTAAAAGTGCTAACGATATTGCAATTAAAGAATTAATAAATAATTGTTTTCCTAAAAGCGGGCCTACAGAGTTAACCTGTACCAGTTGTGAATTAGGGTAATCAGCCTGTATAACTTCTGTTACTTTGTCTATTGTTTCATTTTGTCCGTTTTCTGAAAACTTAGTTTTAACAGATATAATATTTTTAATATTAGAACTATTATCTGTTGTAGTTGGTTTCAATACTTGGATAACAGGATTTTCAATATTATTTTTTGTTAAATCCAGCCTTATTTTTCCTATTTCATTAGTGGAAATTTCTTTATTAACGGAGTATTGTATGATAGTACCACCTGTAAAGTCAATACCTACAAGCAATGGGGTATGAGTAGGATAAACCTTCATTGACCATAACATAGCAACAATTCCAGGAAAAATAAATATAAAAGAAATTGCAAGCCACAGCCATCTGTATTTAATAACATCTATATATCTTTTTGCGTCAAAAACACTGTATGACATTTTATAATCTCCTTTTAATTAATCAAGTACACCGAATTTAGCCTTTTCACGTTTAGTTTCAGACGCTTCGTATGCTTCATTTATATCAGATTCTTTAAGTCCGAATAAGGCTGGATATTTTAATTGTCCAGTACCAAATATAAGGTGCATAAGGTTTTTTGTAACCGTAATAGCTGAAAACATACTAACTATAACACCAATTGCAAGTGTCAGTGCAAATCCTTTAACTATATTTGAGCCTAAGAAGTATAATATTGCACAAATAATTATTGTAGACATATTTGAGTCAAAAATACTTGTAAATGCTCTATCAAAGCCAGAATTAATAGCAGTAAACAAGGTTCTGCCTGATTTAAGTTCTTCTTTAGTACGTTCAAAAATCAATATATTAGCGTCAACCGCCATACCTATACTTAAAATAAATCCTGCAATACCAGCTAAAGTAAGTGTGACAGGTATTGTTTTAAATATTGCAAAAACTATTAAAGAATAAACAATAAGTGCAATGTTAGCTATTAAACCTGGAACTCTGTACCATACTATCATAAATAACATAACTGCAATAATTCCGATAAAACCAGCGGTTTTACTTTTATGCAAACTATCAGCACCTAAAGTTGGGCCGACTGTATTTTCTTCAATAATTTCAGCAGGAACAGGAAGTGCGCCTGCGTTTAAAAGGTCAACAACCTTTTTAGCTTCATCATGTGTAAATTCACCTGTTATTTGAGCATTACCGCCAGTAATTTCCTGTTGAACAACTGGTTCTGAAACACTTTCACCGTTAAAGTAAATAGCAATTGGAAAACCTTTAAATTCTCTAGTTAATTTAGCGAACTTATGAGCGCCTTTACCGTTAAATTCAAGTGAAATAAGCCACCTGCCAGCTGCATCTGTTCCAACTTGTGCTTTATTTAAGTCCTCGCCTGATAACCCCGAAGGCTCCCAGCCTTTTACGTTACCGTTATCATCAAGTATGGGTTTTTTAAATTCCAATTCTGCAGTTTCGCCTAAAAATTCTCTTGCTAATTTAGGGTCTGAAATGTTAGGAATTTCGATAAGTAAGCGTTTATCACCCATTTGCTGAACCATGGTTTCTGATACGCCCATAGCATTTACTCTGTTTTCAAGTGCTGCCTTTAATCCATCCATCATATCCTGTGTAATCTCGGATATTGTATCGGTTGTCTGTGCTTCAAGAACAATTCTTGATCCGCCGACTAAATCTAAGCCTAACGGTATGGGTTTCACTTTTATTATAACTACGGATATTATAGTTATTATTACAATAGCCCAAAACATAATTATTTTATTTCTCATAAAATATCCCCTTAATAAATACAGGAATAATTTTAGCAAAAAAATATTTTAATTGCATAAAAAAATTAATTATGTTGCGAAAAATTTATTTAATAGTGTTAAGATTATGTTTCTTTTCATTTTTCTTTTTTAAATGAGTAAAAATTGCAGTTCCCGCAATTATAACTGCTGCGGCGATTGCCCCATATTTGAATTTTTTTGATTTTATTACTTTTAATACTGTTTCTTTAATATTTTTATTATTTTTAACAATATCATCGGCATTATTGATTGTTGGAGTTATAGGTTTTTTAACTGCGGCTTCTGCTTTAACTGCTGTTTCTTCAAAGATTTTAGCACTTTCTTCTGCGGATTTACCTGTTGCTGCGTCGCTTAAACTCGAATAAAACTTTTGAGCATTTTGCGCATTTATAGCAGCCTGCTGTTGAGCTTGTGTTCTTGCTTGAGCTTCAGCTTTTATGGCAGCTTCATCAATTACGGCTTTAGCTGGTGCTTTTTGAGTTTGAACTGATGATTTAACTGTATCTGTTAAAGTTTCTGTAACTTCTTGCGAAACATCAGTAATTATAGGTTTATGACTTACAGATTGTTTTACCGCAAGTTCTGCCTGTGCGGTTTTGGCTGTCTGTAAAGATGCTTGTGAACTTTTTATTTGTTCAAATTGTTTTTTTAATGTTTCAAGTTGTTCAGGAGTTTTAACTTTATATGATTTATCACGTAAGGTACTTAATTTTTTTAGTAAATTTTGGTTATCAGAGGTAAATGCATTTAATTCAAGAAGTTGTAAATCGCTTCTGAAACGGTCGGCAGCATAAGTTAATTCAAATGCTTCACGTCCTTTTTCTAAATTTCGCAATAAAGTTTCATTTAAACCGTTAAGGTCGGTTTCAATATTTTCAAAATTATATGGTACATCTGATATTCCGCCAAATTCTAAGCCAAGCATTCTTTATTCCTTTTATGCTTATTTATTATAAAACAAAATTTATGTATTTTTTGTCAATAAAAAGAAAAAATGTTTCAAAAAGTAAATTAATACTTTTATTAATTAGTAAATGATATAATACTGAGTGTAGATATAAAGGGAAATAAAATGGCAGTTAAAGAAAAAGAAGAAGAAACAACAGTAAATGTTTCAGAAGAAAGACAAAAGGCGCTTAAAGTTGCTATAGATAAAATAGAAAAAGATTTTGGAAAAGGCTCAATAATGAAGTTAGGGGATAAACCTGCAGTTAATGTAGAAACAATCCCAACAGGAGCGTTATCATTAGATGTTGCGCTTGGTATAGGCGGAGTTCCAAGAGGAAGAATAATAGAAGTATACGGCCCTGAAGCAAGCGGAAAAACCACATTAGCTCAGCATATAGTTGCGGAATGCCAAAAAAAAGGCGGGATTGCAGCATTCGTTGATGCTGAGCATGCTCTTGACCCTGAATATGCAAGAAATCTTGGTGTTAATGTTGATGAGTTGTTAATTTCACAGCCTGATACAGGTGAACAGGCTCTTGAAATAACAGAGGAGCTTGTACGCTCAGGTGCAGTAGATATTGTAGTTGTTGACTCTGTTGCTGCGCTTGTACCTAAAGACGAAATTGAAGGTGCTATGGAAGATAAACAAATGGGACTTCAAGCTCGTTTAATGTCTAAAGCTTTAAGAAAATTAACAGGTATTGTCAGCAAAACAGCTACTACTGTTATATTTATAAATCAACTTCGTCAAAAAATCGGGATAATGTTTGGTAATCCTGAAACTACTACAGGCGGTAACGCTCTTAAATACTATGCAAGTATTAGACTTGATATTAGAAGAATAGAAACTCTTAAAAAAGATGATAGAGAAATTGGTAACAGAGTTAAAGTTAAGGTTGTTAAGAATAAAGTAGCTCCGCCTTTTAGAATAGCTGAATTTGATATAATTTACGGCAGGGGTATAAGCAAATCTGGATGTATTTTAGATATGGCTGTTAATCTTGATATCATTAAAAAATCAGGTGCTTGGTTCAGCTATAATGATGAAAAACTAGGTCAAGGCAGAGATAAAGTTAAAGAATTATTCGAAGAAAATCCGAAATTAGAAGCTGAGATTGAAG
>CANQRT010000101.1 GCA_947626325.1 Candidatus Gastranaerophilales bacterium
GCTTGTATCACAATAATATAAAAATGCCTCAGTACTCTTTTTGATAACTTCATCAAGTATTTTAAATTCATCTTCACTAAAATTTTGAAGTACAAAATCTTCAGATTTCATATAAGCAGGCTGTGGACCAATTCCTATTTTTAACCGATTAAATTCATCGGTTCCAGCATACTTAATTATTGATTTTATTCCGTTATGCCCGCCGTCAGAACCTTTATTTCTTAATCTTATTTTACCTAAATCTAAAGAAATATCATCATAAACAACAAATAAATCTTTAACATCAATTTTATAGAAATTATTTAAAGCAAGTAAAGCTTCGCCAGATAAATTCATAAAAGTTTGAGGTTTAACAATCCAAATAGCTTCATCTTTGTATAATCCTTTTGCTATTTCAGCTTTAAACTTATTTTCATTTTTAAATTCTGCTTGGATACATATTGCAAGATTATCAGCGAACATAAATCCTGCATTATGCCTAGTCTTAGAGTATTTTATTCCAGGATTTCCCAAACATATTATTAATTTCATAGCATGCCTATCCTTTTTCAAAAATTATCCCATATTTTTATTCAACTTACCAATTAAAAACTTAAAGTTATGGCTGATTATTATATAAAAGTAGGAGATTTGTGATGACTAATAAAAAAGATACGCTAATGACAATGAAAAGCAGTGAAATGCTTTATAATTTTCTTGAAAATACCAATCTACACAAAAAAGATTTTGCGCAAATGATTGGTGTTACATTATCTTATGTTTACAATTTGATTGATGAGACAATCCCATTTTCAACAAGAAGTACCACTTTAGAGCGAATTGCTACAGTAATGGATATATCTCCAGAGGAGTTTAGTGAATATAAAATACCTCAAGATCCTATTGTCATTGATGAAACAACAGAATTTATAAGAGAAAAACAAAAAGAAAAAAACATGTCGACTGTTCAATTTTTGAAGTCGTTTCCCAGAAAACAAAGGTTAACAATAGTAGACATATTAAGAGGTGCAATACCAATACCATTGGATTGGGAAGATATAAGCTTAATTGCGCAGGTGCTTGATGTTCCAAAAGAAGAAATGTATGACTTTTGGGAAATGCGATTAAAACAAGTGCTGCAAGCAGGAGGATTTAACTTTGAAAATAATCAAGGACTGGGGCTTGCTATGTTAGATTGTGCAAGAAAATATATATATAAAAAGGAAAAGTAAATTATACTTTAACTTCGGTAACTGTAATTTGAACATCTTTAGGTGATTTGTATGAATTTTCGTCATAATCAATCTTAATTAGTTGATAAGAGTGAGGTATATTCATAAAAGCAGGAGCGCTGATATGCCTTACTCCTTTTTCATCTTTAAGAACCGCAGATTGATGATAATGTCCAGTAGAAACCATAAGTATATTATTATATTTTTTCAAAAGATTTTTATATTTATCTCCATTTATCATAGAAAGTTTATATTCATCACGAGGCGGCATAATTGGACAGTGATGAAAAATTATAAAGAGCTTTCTAGGATATTTAACTAAAAGGCTTTCAAGCCAATCTAGCTGTTGTTGTGGAATTTCACCGTGTTTAGATTGAGCAAATTCTGAAGTATCATCCAACACAACGCAAATAAAATCACTATTAGGTTTAAAGTAGTAATAGTTTTTCTTTTCATCCTGATTTTTATTAAAAGCAGTAACGATATCAAGATAATTTAATTTTTCAAGTCCTGCGAAACTGTGAGCATCGGTATCACCGAAAGCAAGGTAACAAGGTTTGCGAATAGGATAAATATTCCGCATAAAACCAATCACATCTTCTTCTCTTGAACGGTTGACGTTATCCCCAAGGAATACGACAAATTCAGGAGATTTTTTCTTAATCGATAGAGCCAAAAAATACAAATTTTTGTCTAAATCTTCATTATTCAAAGTATAGTGAACATCACCAACCTGAGCAAATTCAAGAGTCTGAGCATAGGAATATTGCATTAATAATAATGCCCCCAAAACCAGAAATAATCTTGCAATAAACCTATTCATTTTTACATCTTTTCCGTATGAAATTTTGAATTAATAATGCCTGTTTTAAGTCATTTTCGTTAATAACCTTCATCGAAATAAGGATTTGACCGAAAGGCATTTTTTGAAACCTCTGAATATCAAGAACCATGGAAAGATGTGTAAGATTAATCTTGCCTGACTCCATTAAAATTTCGCCCAGACGAAGATCTGAAACATCTGACCAATCTTCTATATTATACAGATTCTTCATACAGTAATTATAGTAAAAATAAAAGATTTAATCAAATATTAAGCCATAATATCAAGACGGTTTGCAAGAGTTGGACTTTGCATATTTGGTGTTAATTCGCCGTTGATGTTGCTTATTTTGTTAATAACATCAGAAGAAGGATTAACATTAGAAGCACTTGCCCCTTTTGTTGGAGCAGCGAATATGCCTCTGTCAATTCCTGAAACACTTTCAGCGCCAGAATAACCTTTGTGTCCTGAACTATAACCAAAACGTTCAACCCCTTGTGAACCAGATTTGACTCTGCCAGGGTATTGATTTTTGAAATCTAAAGGACTAATTCCCATAATACATGTTTCTCCTAATTACATATATAAAGTATAAAAATCAGTAAAAATTGCTAAAATTTTTAATAAATTTACAATTGTAACAATTAAAAAAATATTGAAATAAAAAATTTATATGCTTTAATAAACATATAAGCGTCTGTAGCTCAGCTGGATAGAGCAACTGCCTTCTAAGCAGTGGGTCGCGCGTTCGAATCGCGCCAGGCGTATTTTTTGTGTTTATTTATAATTTATATGCGCGATGAGAACGCAACAAAACGAAGTTTTGTAAAAAGTTCGAGCGAAATTTCCGTAGAACGGAGCCGAACGAAGTGAGCGAGTTCGAGAATAATGAGGGCAAGCTGAACGACAGCGAAGCGAAGTGAAGTACAAGCCGAATAAAGGAAATTTCAAGACAGCGCCAGGCGTATTTTTTGTGTTTATTATTTTATAATTCATTTAAGAATTTTTAATTTTAAAACTTCCATAGTAAAATGTAATAGTACTTATGCTTAATTAAAATACTATTGGAGTGCGCTTAGTAGATGCATAAAAGCTTACAAAATAGAATGAATAATGAGGGATATACCAAATTGTCCATTGACTTGTTTTCGGGGCCAGGCGGGCTATGTACGGGTTTTAAGTGGGGTGGTATTCTTCCTTTAATTGGTGTTGAGTGGACTGATACTACCGTAAAAACATATTCATTAAGCCATAATGCAGAGGTCTTTGAATTAAGTAAATACTTGGTTGATAATAAAGAAAATCAAGAATATTTTAATTCATTTGCTCATGAAAGCACTCAAACATTGCTTATTCACGGTGATATTAATTTAGTTAGTAGTGAAATGATTAAAGAATTATTACTAGCAAGGTATGGTATTGATTCTAAGAATGAAACTGTTGATATAGTCTCTGGCGGAGCTCCGTGTGAAAGTTTCAGTATGGCAGGGAAACGAATAGCTAATGATAAACGAGATGATTTATTTCGTAACATTTTAAGAATTTCAAGAACTTTAAATTCAAAAATGATTTTATTTGAAAATGTTAAAGGAATTTTTTCTAAAACAAAAAATGGTAAAAAAGGTGCTTTTTTTGAGTATATATGTAATTCTTTTGAAGATAAAAAAGCTTTTCCTAATTATAATTTAGTATCAAGAGACCAAAGTGAAATCCTGTTAAAAGCTTGTGATTATGGTGTTCCTCAGGTTAGAGAAAGGATATTTTTAGTAGCAATTAGAAGCGATTTAAATAAGCTTACTTTTAATTATCCAGAAAAGGAATATGGCCCTGGTCGAAAATACCCATATCTAACAGTTAAAGATGCTTTATCTGACTTGCCTTATGTTAAGACTGGAGAAGAAGCGGTATTGTATAATTCTTTGAAACATTATGATAATTGCAATCAAAAGAAGTTTGTGTCAATTGTTAGAGGTGAGGGATATGATAATAAAATAAATGCAAAAATATTTCAGCACCTGTTAAATAGCGGCAAATATTCAAAAACGAGTATTAGTTGTCATAAAGGTCCTGGTCATGTAAAAAGAAAACAAGAATTGCTTGCATTAATTCCTGAAAAAGAAACAATGAAAACAGTATATGATAAATTAACGAAGGAAGGTAAAATCGCAAAATATCGTCATTTGTTTCCTAGAGTAATATATGCAAGTAGAAACCGCAGGCTGATAAATGATGAACCAAGTTTTACAGTCACATCCCATTGTTTAGATGAAATATTACACCCTGTAATCAATAGAGCCATTACACCTAGAGAAGCTGCTAGATTACAAAGTTTTCCTGATTGGTATCAATTTGAAGGGCCTTATGTTCAATTTCATAGTGCAAAGGAGCAAGATAAATATGAACAAATTGGAGATGCCATTCCACCGCTGTTAGCTTATGCTCTTGCTAAAGAAATAGTTAAAACTTTAAAAGACGTAAAATAATATTGCTTTAAAAGTAATTAACCTTTGAATTGAATTTTTCTTCCTTTTGAGCCTGTTGCATATGTCCAACTTAAACCAGTTCCAAACCCGCCTTTTTTAACTTTAAGATTTTTATCCAGCATTAAATTATTAACATATTCATCAATAGAATATACATTTATATTTGTTATATCATCAGTCTTAGTAAGATTAAATTTAGTTATTAATACAGGATAACGTAAATCCTCTGTTTCTACAGGTGAACCTGATAACACCCACCTAACAAATTTTTTTGAATATGGTACAAGTAATTTGCGCAAAGTATCTTTTTCATCTGATGTAAAATTTTTTGCAGAAGCATCAACTTGATGTTTGAATAGCAAAGCTATTAATTCTGGTTCTTTTATTCCAACTTCTTTTACAATTGTATCTACGTCAAATTCAGCCATTGCAACTTTTCTTGCTGTTGTAGATTTTACACTTATTGGTATAGCAGGAATTGCTGAATTCGCACAATGTATTTCTGTAATAATATCAGTTTTAGGGTTTCCACCAGTAAATCTATGTTCAATATCGGTTGTCGCAAATATTTTTTTAATATTACTTTTATTTATTGATATTTTAGACATTATATGATAAAAAATGAATTCGTCAGTGTTATTTATATTTATACTATTAGTTTTGTATTTATGTAATATTTCATCGGATTCTAAAATTAAAACGCAATAATCCTCAAACGCATCTCCCATTTTGTCTTCTTTTATCCCATGGGGTAAATTAGCTATATCATATTTATCAAATAAATCTTGTAATAATTTTGTTCTTTTGAACATCTACTAAACTCCAACTTATTCAATATTTGTAGCATAATTTTATGTATTAAACAACATATTGCATTTTAGGAAATTATTTAATTTGTCCGAGAAAATTTCGCGATAAGGAACGTGAGCGAAATTTTGGAGTGGCAACTTTAAAAGGTTACAAAACGAGCAAGCGAAGAATGAGCTTTGCGAGCTTGTATGCGTAACGAAGTGAAGTCTGAGCACTTGTACGGCGACGATGAGTCGGCGGCAAAGTGCGACACTGGATTAGATAAAATACAGCAAGAACCTAAAATCATTATTGCGCTCCCAATAAGTTTTTTTATAAGATTTTTTTCGTGGAAGATTTTATAACCAAAAACAACTGTAACAACAGAGGAAAGCTGGAATAATGCAAGTGCACAGCCGACATTTATGTATTTAAATACATAATTTGTGGAGTATTGCATAATCCCAAGGCATATTGCTATTAACACGCATTCTGCCAAGTCTTTATATGTGCTGAGTTTATATTTTTTTCTTGTTATGCAAATAAAAATTATTGTCCAAAATAATCCAACGAAGCACCATAATATAAAGCAAATTTTAACGGAAGAAAGTATTATTATTTTTTTCAACAAAGCTGCTTCCGTACCAGTTAAGAGCAGTGCCAAAAGTCTATATTGAATATCCTTTCTCTTAA
>CANQRT010000102.1 GCA_947626325.1 Candidatus Gastranaerophilales bacterium
TTTTAATATATCTATATATTTTTGCATAGTTTATTGCATCAATTAATATTCCAGCATCTGTATAAGCTGTTACTAAAAGCCTCATTGTGTTTGGTGATATTTCATAGGTGCGTTTTAAAAACTCCACCCCGTCCATTTCAGGCATTTTATGATCGGATAATATACATTCAAAATGGTCTTTTTTTAATATTTCAAGTGCCTCTAGAGGTGAAGTTGATTTTGCTATTTCGTATTTTCCCCTAAGAGTTCTGTATAATAATGCTAAGTTATCAGGCTCATCATCTACTATTAAAATTCTGTATTTATCCATTATACAGCCTCACCTTCTTGTTTTAGCCCAGCATTTAACAGTTCTCTATCAATTGTAAGCGGCAGTGTAATTGTAAATTTAGTTCCTTGACCTTTATTTGAACTTACAGTTATATTGCCTTGATGATTTTTTATAATCTTATGAGTTATTGACATACCAAGCCCTGTTCCTTGACCTACAGGTTTTGTTGTAAAGAATGGATCAAACACTTTCATTGCTGTTTCTTTATCCATACCTATTCCATTATCTTCTATTTCTATAATTAAATTTTTATAAGAACTATCTAACATTATTCTTATCCAAATATCACCTTGTTTTTCTATTGCGCCTGCTGCATTATCAAGTATATTCATAAATACTTGATTTAACTGTCCGCCGTAGCCTTCTATTTTTGGGATTGGTTCAGTATATTCCTTATGTACTACAGCTTTATTTTTTATCTTGTTATGCAAAATATTTAATGTTGTATCTATTTCATGAACTACATCTATATCTGTTATGGCGGCTTCTTCCATTCGTGAGAAGCTCTTTAAGTCTTGAATTATGTTCTTGGCTCTATCAGCTCCTTCTTTACAGCTCTTGATTAAATCAGGCATGTCTGTTTTTAAAAATTCATAATCAAGTTCTTCTTTTTTCTTTTCAAACGCCGTTCTTTCTTCTTCGTTTAATGATTTGCTATTTGCTGTAATATCATCTATTAATTCTATTAAATCATTTGAATAATTGCTTAAATGTGTCATATTCCCATATATAAAGTTAATAGGATTATTTATTTCGTGCATTATACCTGCTACAAGTTCACCTAATGATTTCATTTTTTCTGAATGCACCATCATTGCCTGTGTGTTTTGAAGTTCAGTATAAGCATTTTTTAATTCTTTTGTTCTGTCTTGTACTTCTACTTCCAGTGTTGAATACATTTTTTGCAGTTCATTAACCATTACATTATATGATTGTACCAGCTGGTTTAATTCGTAGTAGTTTGTATAATCTAATCTTCCTGATAAATCACCTTCACTTATTTTTGAAATGGTTTTTTCCATTACGGATAATGGTTTAGATATACTCATTGATAACAGTATTGATAAAATTAATGTTAATGAAAGTATTATTACAGTTAACTGAATAATATTATTTTTATATTCGAACATACAGTTTGTTATAAAATCACTTTGCTCTATGCCTATATAAAATTTATATTTAGATTTTTTTATATCAATTATTTTTAATTTGTTTAAATTAAAATCTGGTGCAAAAGTTAGTCTGTATTTTACTTCTCTATTATTTGCTGATTTTACTAATTCATATTCACAATCCTCTGGCAGGGTTGAATATACGGGTTTCATATTACTGTCAAATACTTGTATATATTTAACTATATAACTTCCTGATAATACTCCGTTTAAATCCTCTTGTAATCCTTTAAAATCTTCTTTTATAAAATGCTGCTGAAAAACTTGCAAATTTGTTATTATATCTGCAGAAAGTTCGTTTTGCATTCCTCTTATTATATTTCTTGAAAATGTATATAAACCTAATATTACTATACAAACTATTAAAGTTATTACGGTAATAACTGTTAAAAATATTGTATTAATTTTTCCTATATTTATACTTCTTTTAACTTTAATTTTAGTTTGATTTTTTCTAGATGAATTTTTTTTCATATCCAACTCTTCTTTTTCCGTTATTTATTTCGATTTTCTATTTGTTTAATAAAGCAATATTGTACTAATGATATTCTGTCATAATTGTTAATATTCGTAAATCGACCAGAAGATATAAATTTATTCCCGTATAATTCCACTCTTATAGGTTCAAATATACAGGTTAATTGTTTTGTTTCTATATCAATACATAAATTGTACTGTTTTAATAGTTCAATTTGTTCATCTGTTTGGAGTTTTAATCCGCCTGCACTTAAATCTATTATTTTAGCCTTGTATTCTTTACTGCCATTATTCAAGGTTATTTCTTTATTTAACTTTATTCTTGAATATTCTCTGCGCTGTAAATATTTGAAACTTATTGGATACCACATTGATATTATGTCATCATTAACATTTTTTACTATAGTTTCAAAATACAATTGACCTTTATCTGTCATAGTAAAAAGTTCTACAGACTCATCAACTTCAAATTTGCCTTTATTTTTAAGCTTTACACTAAAAAAATCTTCATTTGTTTCGCATACACTGCATTTAGATGCGTTATCTATACTCCTTGATAAAATGCAAAATTCTTTATCTTTTACAATATTTTCTCTCATTATTTCTCATTTCTTTTATTTAATTTTATGAATTTTTAATTTTTTTATCAAGTTTTTAAATTAAAATTAATTATTTGGCCCTAGCTGGGTATATATATAAGGTTTTGAAAAATACTTATTTGCCGTATGTATTATATCTTGCACGCTTACAGAATTAATTAATTGCGGGTATTTGTTGATAAAGGTATAATCTCTGCCTGTTATTTCAAGCGTATTCATAATAGATGCTTTATCCATATTTGTTTCCATTGACAAAACAAAATTCCCCAAAAGTTTATCTTTTGCTTCTGTTAGTTCTTTATCCGTTACAAATTCTTTTTTTAGTTTTTGAATTTGTGCAAGCATATCATCTTTTGCACGCTCAGTTGTATTTGGATTTGTAGCTATGTATATTGCAAATGCACCTTTATTTGTATTAGCAGAAAAGGTTGAGCCTACCTGATATGCAAGGGGGTTGTCGTCACGTAATTGTGTAAATAACCTTGAGCTCATGCCAGAACCTAGTATTGAATCTATTACCTGCAGTGAAGCCCAATCTTTTTCATTTAATACACCGTCTGTTAACCAGCCGTATATAAGCCATTGTGCCTGCGTATCTTTTTTTATTTTTATGGTTTTATTTGCTGTTAATGGTTTATATTTGTATGAATATTGTTTTAAATCTATTTTTGCCGTTCCGTCATTTTTAAGCAGATTAGAAAAATAATTTATAAATTCTTGTTCATTTACATTCCCGTTGATTGTTATTACTACGTTTTGAGCAGGAAATAAGTTTTTATAAAAATTTTCCACGTCTTCTTTTTGTATTGAAGGAATTGTCTTTTCAAGAACTTTCCCAGTGTTTCCGTAAGGAGTTCCTTCCCATAACGCTGTTCTAAATTCATCAAATACTAAAGAGTCGGGGGTATTTTTTCTGTTTTTTATAGAAATTAATTTATCTTTTTTAACTTGTTCAACATCTATTGTATCTAATGAAGCATTTTTTACAGCTTCCTTAAAGATATCAAGAGCTAATTCTGTTTCATTTTTTGTGAATTTAGTTACTAAAGAAAAAGCATCTCCGCTAGCTGTGGGGATAAGTTTTATACCGTTTTCTTCCAAAAGCTCTGATAATTCTTGGCTTTTATATTTATTTGTTCCTTTTAAAATTGTATCTGCTGTTATGGCAGCTGTTCCAGGAATTTTTTCTAAATTATTTCCGCCTCTTGATGCCATTTCCATTGCTATAATATCATTTGCACTGTTTTTTGTTATTATAAGTATTGCGCCGTTTTCTAATTGATATTTTGTTGTTGTATCATTTTTGCTTATTACTTTTGCGCTGTAGTTTGTTTTTTCTTCGCATTTTTGCTGACCTTGTTCAATTTTTTCGGTTTCAGGCGATACTATTGAAATTACTGCTGAAGCGGGTTCTAAGTACGTTTTAGCAACTCTTTTTACGTCATCTAGGGATACTTTATTTATGTTATTTATATAATTTTTATAAAATTCGCTATTCCCTGTTATTGTTACTGTGTAGCCAATTTCGCCTGCTATATTTGAGATTGATTCTCTTGAATAATATGTATCACGTTCAATAATATTTTTTGCTTTATTTAATTCATCTTCTGTAATTCCGTTTTTCTTAATTTCTTCTATTTCATTGAAAATAGCTTCCTTTAACCTTGGAATATCGTTTGTAAGGTAGTTTGCCGAAATATAAAATATTGAATCATCTTTAGAAGATGAGTTAGTTGCTGATATTGATTGAACTAGCTGTTTCTTTTCTTTTATTTCTTGATACAATTTTGAAGATTTACCCTCACCTAAAATGACCGCAAGAACATCAAGCGCATAGGAGTCTTTACTTTCAACATTTTCACAGCCCTTAAATCCTATTAAAATGTAACCTGTTTCTATTTTAAGTTTTTCTCTTTTTTCAATTTGTGAATTTGGTTTTTTATCGACTTTATAAACAGGTGTTTTTACAGCGTTTTCCTGAGTTTTATTAAATTTTTCTTTAACTGCGGATAAGGCTTTTTCTGTATTTACGTCGCCGATAATTACGGTTGTCATATTTTGCGGGGTATACCATTTATTATAAAAATCAAGTATTTGTTCTCTTGAGATTGTTTCAATTACTTCTTTTGTTCCTATTACATCTCTTTTATAAGGATGATTTTTATAAAATCCCTGTATCATATTTCTGTATAAAATAGTTGTGGGGCGGTCATTGTTCTTTGCTATTTCTTCAATTACGACTTTTCTTTCTTTTTCAAGTTCTTTTCTGGGTATTAATGGATTTAACAACATATCTGAATGCAAATCCAGTGCTAAATCAAAGTATTGCGAAGGAATTAATATATAATAATGAGTAAAATCTTTGCTTGTTGCCGCATTTGTAACAGCACCTTTAGATTCTAAAATTCTATCAAACTCTTTTACAGGATGTTTTGGCGTTCCTTTAAAAAATAAATGTTCCAAAAAATGTGCTGCTCCATTATTTTCGTCGGTTTCATTTATTGAACCTGTTTTTATCTACATATCTATTATTACTATTGGCTTATCATGAACTTCTTTTATTATTAGTTTTTGTCCGTTATCTAAATTAAAAGTTGAATAATCTGAAGCAAAAGCTATTATTCCGACTAGAACAAATACAACACTAATAAATATTTTTTTCATAAGTATAACCTCAATTATCCCCGATTAGGAATATAATACACTAAATTTTGTTAACATTCCATAACCAAAAAGACAATTTACCTAAATAAAAAAACTTTATATATAAAAGAGGATAAATTAAATATGCCTATTGCTGTAACAAATCGATATATAAAAACAAATAATATACAGTCTTTAAATACAGCTCAAAAACCTATAATGTTTAGTTCAAAAAGCGGGTTTGATACATTTTCTTTAACTTCGGACAATAAATCTCAGATTAGAAAATCTTATGAAAAAATAAAAAGTCAGCAAGGAGTAATTGGAAAACTTTGGAACGGATTTAAAAATCTTCTTCATTTAAAATCTGGTTCAAATCATGTAGAAAAAGTTATAAAACAGGCAGAAAATGGGGAAATAACAGAAGAAGAAGCTCAAAAAGCCATTGACAAATACGAGGCTGGACAAAAAATGTGCGTAGATGTTGCGGCAGATATAGTTTCAGGTATAATTTCCATGTCTGCATTTATCCTTGCAGTACCGACTGGGGGTGCATCTCTAGCAGTAGGACTTGCTGCTTCAACGGCTGTTGGGGCAGGGGTTAAAATTGGGATTAAAGCAGGCGATGCTCTTGTTACAGGCAAAGATTATAACGCTAAAGATTTACTTTATGATACAGCAACAGGGGCTATTAATGGCTTAATTGCACCTGTTACAAACGGACTTGGCAATTGTGTTACTAAAACAGTAGGAAAAAAAT
>CANQRT010000103.1 GCA_947626325.1 Candidatus Gastranaerophilales bacterium
CATTTCTGCCGCTACACCGTAGAAATCTTGTTCAATTATTTTTTTTATTAAAGATTCAATATAATTTCTCATTCCAATTCACTTTGAACACGCGCTAATAACTTTTCAAATGCGATAGCAATAGGTTTTTTAATTGTACAGCCTGCCGCAAACTTGTGTCCCCCGCCTCCAAAATCAGTAGCTATTGGAGTCAAATCAACAGTTTTACTTCGCAGACTAACTTTTGTATACCCTTCTTTTGTTTCTTTCAAGATTGCTGCTATTTCTACATCCTTAGATGTCCTTAATACTTCAACTATGCCTTCTGTATAATCATCTTCTGCATTATATTTACTCATATCTGCACGGGTAATTTTCGAAAAAGCGATTTTTCCGTTATCATAAAAAACAGTATTGCTTACAACGTAAGCTTGAAACTGAACCATTGACTGCGGTTTTGTTTCATAGCAAGCTCTATATTCTTTATTTGGAGATACTCCTATTTTAACAAGCTCAGCAGCAAGCATAAATGCCTCTGGAGTAGTATTTTCATATTTAAAACCACCTGTATCAGTCATTAAAGAAGTATATAAACATTGTGCAGCATCTAAAGGCACATCAAAATTCCAATCTTTAAAAATTTTATATAATATCATTCCGACACATGCCGAATCAGCTTCTATAATGTTTAAATCTCCGTATCCGATATTTGTTTTATGATGATCAATATTCACTTTAAATAATGCATTATCATATATCTCAACACCAAAAACCAATCTGTCTTTAGCTGCGACATCCACAGCTATTGCCAAATCATACTTTTTTGAATTATCAATTTGCTCAACATTAATAAATCGTTCATAATGAGGCAGATAAGTATACATATTAGGCAGTTTTCCAACATAAACAGACTGCACTTTCTTATTAAAATACTTTTCTATCATTATATTTAATGCAAGATTTGAACCTAAGGTATCTCCATCAGGGCTGACATGCGAAAATATAATTATATTTTCAGCCGTCTCTATCCTGCGTTTTAACTCTTGTGAATTACTTTCCATACTCTGACTCTTTAAGTTAATAATCATATTATACTATAAACTTACGGTCTTATTAAAACTTTTAACGCTTTACCGTTCATGTGCTTTATTAGAGCCTCTTCCGTTCTTTCCAAAGGAACCATGTCTGTAATTAATTTTTCAACAGGAACTTCACCTGATGCAATTAATTTTAACGCTTCTCTAAAATATAAAGGAGTATGATGAAATATACTTAATACTTTTATTTCATCATAGTGAAGCCGTCTTGTATCAATAGAAACAGATGTTCCAGATTTACATCCGCCAAATAAATGGACAATTCCGCCTCTGCGAACAAATGTAAACATTCTCTCCCATATTTCAGGCAGACCTACACACTCAATGGCTACGTCCAAACCTTTTCTACCGACGGAAAAATCAATAAATATTTTCTCTGGATTTTGATATTTTGTAAGGTCAATTATTTCATCAGCCCCGCCAAATTCTTTAGCCATTTTTAATTTTAATGGATTTCTTCCTGCAGCAATTACCCTTGCACCTTTTAATTTAGCTAATTTAACAAACATCTGACCGATTGGCCCTAAACCGACAACTCCTACAGTATGTCCTGCTTTTATACCTGTTCTTTCTATGCCATGCACTACATTTGCAAGAGGCTCCGAAAATGCTGCTTTTTCATAGCTTAAATCATCAGGTATTACTATTAAATTTCTCTTTACTATTGATTTAGGGATATTAATATATTCTGCATAAGCTCCATTTAAAAATTCTAAATTTTCGCAA
This sequence comes from Candidatus Gastranaerophilales bacterium, assembly GCA_947626325.1. Classification (GTDB taxonomy): domain Bacteria; phylum Cyanobacteriota; class Vampirovibrionia; order Gastranaerophilales; family Gastranaerophilaceae; genus Avigastranaerophilus. The sequence goes on from CANQRT010000103.1 coordinate 1,803, forward strand.
AGATTATACTCTCCCCGCTTACAGAAAAAGCACTCTCCGCAAGGTGCTGAATTAGCTGCAACTACTCTATCACCCACTTTAAATCCTGATACATTTTTACCTATTTTAACAATATCCCCTGCAAATTCATGCCCGAAGCCTGAGGGTATTTTTTTTATTAATACAGGGTGCCCCCTTCTATACGTTTTTACATCAGTACCGCAGGTAAGCGCAGCTTTAATTTTCACCTGAACTTCTCCCTCTTTAGGGTCTTTTATATCAACTTCTTCATATTTTATATTTAAAGGTGAATAATACTGTATTGCTTTCATTTTCATAACTGTATAAATGCTTTCATTATTTTGTTTGACAGTGTATCATTTATTGCGTCGTTAATTCCTTCTAAAGGATAAACACTAGCTAAGCCGTCTACCTTAACTTTTCTTTCTTCAAGCAGTTTCATTGAATCTTCTAAATCCATTGGAGAAGGAGAATAACTGCCGATTATATTTAATTCTCTATAATATATATCGTTATTATAAAAACCTTTCATATCGTCTTTAATACTTGAGAATACAACAATTGTTGCGCCGTCACGTGCTGTTTTTAAGGCAAAATCCAAAGCTGATGAAGCTCCAGCCGTTAAGAATATATTATCAAACCCCATTGGTACAGCTTTTTTCATTTCCTCCAATGCCGTTTGTTCATCTTGTAATCTAAATGATTTATCAAATCCGAAATTTTCCGACAGACAAACTCTATCATATATTAAATCACATCCGTATGCTTTATTTCCTAAAGCTTTAACAGCTTGTCCCATTAATATCCCAATACTGCCAAGCCCCATAATTAAATTATTAGAATTATCTTTTATCTTAGCCCGTTTTACAGCTCTAATACAGCATCCAAGCGGTTCTAAAAATGAAGCTTCAATATCGCTCATTCCTATGTTTACTCTGAAAACTGTATTCCTGAGATGTTCTTCCGTAACGTATATATATTGAGCAAATCCGCCTGGAATAATATTTGTAGATTTAAAATGACGGCACATTGAAAAGTTACCATTCCAGCAATATACACAGTTAAAACAAGGAACATGATGTCCCATAGCAATTTTATCTCCAATCTCAAAATCCGTTTTGGAGTTAATTTCTACTATTTCACCAACCACTTCATGTCCTAAGATATCACCATCTTTAGCTTTACCCGTTCTAATTTTTACAATATCTGAACCGCATAATCCGCACCCTGTAATTTTAATTATTGCGCCTTCGCCGTACTCATCAAGCAAAGGTTTGGGCCTATTTTCAATTACAAATTTTTTATCTCGTAAAACTGCCGTTTTCATTTCTCATCCTCAATACATGTATTTTAAATCAAATTATTATTTTTTAGTATTTTTTTGTCGTAATCATTTATATCACTTTTTAAAAATTTTTGAAATAAATCAGGACGCTTTTCTTTTGTAATAATAAACTGCTGTAATCTGCGCCATTCGTTTATTTTTTCATGATTACCTGATAGCAGGATTTCAGGTACTTTTAAGCCTTGATATTCTCTTGGCTTTGTATATTGCGGATATTCTAATAACCCGTCTGAATGAGAGTCGTACTCTGCCGATTCCTCATCACCTAAAACCCCTTTTATTAGCCTTGTTATACTATCTATAATACATAAAGCAGGATATTCTCCACCTGTCATAACAAAATCGCCCAAGGATATTTCTTCCCCGCCTGTTAGTTCTATTATTCTTTCATCAAAACCTTCATAATGCCCGCAAATTATTATAAGTTGATTTAGCTCTGATAGTTCAGAAGCTTTTTTCTGGTCATAAATTTTTCCTTTTGGTGACATTATTATAGTTTTAGTTTTTTCTGTTTTTTCTATGCTTTTATAAGCGTCAATATAAGGCTGGCAATTTAATAACATGCCCGCACCGCCCCCATAGGGAGTATCGTCTGTTTTTCTATGTTTATCAAGAGTATATTCTCTTGGATTAACAGTATTAATATTAACCGCACCTTGTGAAACTGCACGTTTTATAATGCTGAAATTACAGCCGTTTTCTATTACTTCGGGGAATAATGATAAAACATCAAATCTCAATTTATAAGACCTTCTATATTATTAACGACAATTTTTTTATTTTCCATATCAACGACAGGCACAAGTTCTTTAACAAACGGAACCAGATGAGTTTTCCCGTTTCCGTCTTTAATTTCTAGCAAGTCGCCTGCAAGATTTTCGCCAACAGCGCAGACAACACCGATATTTCCACCATCCTCATCAAAAACTTCCATTCCAATTAAGTCGCTAATTAAATACTCATTTACATCAAGAGCATTCTCAACCTCATCTCTTGGAATATATATATCACAGCCTTTATATTCCTCTACATCATTAACGGTATTCATTTCTTTTAGTTTTATAATAGCAAAATGCTTATGAAACCGAACAGAGGTAACATTCATTTCAAAAAATTCATTATTTTTTTTTATAAAAACCTTTTTTAAAGCCTCAATTTGTTTTTCTCTACCCTTAGAAAAACCTGCTTTTATTTCCCCTTTAATACCGTGGAAATTTAAAATCTTAGCAACCGAGATTAAATTTTCATTCATAATTAATTATTCTTTTTTTGTTCAGCAGGAACGTCATCTCTTTCTTGATTCCAGCGGTCAAGCCCCATTTGTTTTCTAATAAGTCCAATACCAACATGGACTCTCCATTCATCCATTCTAAGCTGAGCCGCAATAATTTTATGACAGCCTATCGGAGGCAAAGGCAACAGAGGTTCATATAAATTTTTTATTGCAAATAATTGATCGGGTGATACGGCCAATTTCCTTTTGGGAAAAGGAAGTTTAGGCAGCATTAATTTTTGGCGGACTAAATTAATTCCAAAGAATACTTTTCTTGGTTCTAAGCCTATAGCCTGCCCGATTATTTCATGTATATCAGGATTAGGCAGCGGGAGTGCCTTTTTATACAGAATTTCTATCTGCTCTAACTGTTCCTTGCTGACAAGTAATTGTTTTTGTTTTTGAGGCTTACCTTTTCCGCGTTTATTAAAACCGCCTCTGTTATTATTAAATCCGTTTCTCGGTCTTTGACCGTTATCATTTCTTTGTTTATTATATGGTCTTTGAAATCCGCCTTGCGGTCTATGAGGTCTATCGTATCTGTTATTTTGATTTCTGTTGTTATATCCGCCCTGTTCCTGCCTATCATTACGTTCGTAAGGATGTCTTTGCTGAGTTCTGCCTTCATCAGAGCCGAAAGAATATGAATTCCCAGTTTTTGCCTCCGATTGACTATTAGCATTAGCCGCTTCTTGGGATAATCCTTCTGTATATTTTTTATCAGAATACAAACAATTCGGGCAAATAACTCTTTTTGGATTTTTTGTTTCAAACTCAGCGCCACACTTAATACACTTATTTACGTACATTTAATGTCCCTTTTTCTTAAGCAAGAACTTAATCTCTCTCCTGTTAGGATGTTACTTTTAAAAATTACAATGTTGATTAGATTTATTTCTACCGATTTAATTATAAATGATTTATTTATATTTGTCACTAAAACATTTATACGAATTTATATTCTTATTTTAATCACAAAATAAAAACAATACAAGTTTTTTTATTTTAATTTCATTTTAGAGCTTAATTGACCACACGCTGCATCAATATCAGCACCGCGCTCCAGCCTTATTGTAACTTTTTTGCCAGAGGCTTCAAGAATATATTTAAACTTTAAGATATTATCTTTAGAAGGTTTTTTATATGGACTCTTTTCATTTTCGTTGTATACAATGAGGTTTACATTACTTTTTAATTTTGCAATGGATAAAGCAAGCTCTTTTGCATCCTCAATACTGTCATTTATTCCTCTCATTAAGACATATTCAATAGTAACGCGCCTTCCTGTTTTTTCTGTATAAGATTTTAATGTTTTTATTAAATCATTATAAGGATACTTAACAGAAACAGGCATTATAGCCATTCTTTTTTCTTGATTAGGAGCATGCAAAGATATTGCAAGTGTTGATTGAAAATCTAACTCCGCCAGTTTATTTATTTCAGGGATTAACCCGCAGGTTGAAACAGTTATTCTTCTAGCTCCTAC
>CANQRT010000104.1 GCA_947626325.1 Candidatus Gastranaerophilales bacterium
ACAAGGATATTATTATTGATAATGAATGTTATATTGTACTGCTGCAAAGTCTGTTATTTATAAAACGGTATCAAACAGGTGAAATTAAAGAAAGCGCTGGGAATATTGAGCTTTTACTCCAAAGGCTCAACGTAGTTGAGGATATGTTCGGAGTCAATAATGCAGTTCAAAATCCGATTAAAAAATCTGATAAAAATCCTGTTGTACAAATTTTAAATACTGAAAATTTAGAAAAAAATATAAAAAAAATATATGATACGGAAGAAATAAAAGTTCTGCGTGTTGATACAGAAAAAATAGATAATTTAATTGCTCAATCTGGCGAATTGTTAATAAACGGAATAAAAACCCGCGAACATCTTGCTAAATTATCTAAAATAAATTCAAAAATAATGACGTGGAATAGTACCGAAAAAAAAATAATTAATTATTTAAGATATTTAGAAAAAAAAGGTTTTTTTAAGGATACTTTAGATGATAGTGTGCAGGCATTTTATAAAAAGGCGCAAAGCTTTTTTAATGAAAATGCAGATATTATAAATGATTTAAATAAAGATTTTAATGAACTGTATAATATAATATCCGAGGATGATAACAAACTTTATCAAACTGTAATGGAAGTAGAAACAATAGCTAAAAGTATTAGAGTACTCCCATTAGCATCTATTTTCCATACTTTTCCTAGAATGATTAGGGATATAGCAATTGAAAAAAATAAAAAAATAGATTTGATAATATCAGGCAGCGACACTACTGTTGATAAAAAAATAATAGAAGAAATAAAAATGCCGTTAATTCATATTTTAAGAAATGCGGTGTCGCATGGTATAGAGCTTCCCTCTGACAGGTTAAAAAACAATAAAAATGAAACAGGGAAAATATTGCTGACAGCTAAGCAGGTTGAAAATAATGTAATTATAACCATAGAAGATGACGGCTACGGAATAAATTTTGAAAAAATTAAAGATAAAGCATTAAAAAAAGGAATTTTAACGGCGGAAGAAATTGAAAATATCACTGATGAACAGTTAATGAAAGTAATCTTTCTTCCAGGTTTTTCCACTCAGGACTCTGTAAGTGATATATCAGGCAGGGGAATTGGGCTTGATGTAGTTAAAACAAAAATATTAAACTTAAACGGTGAAATCTTTATTGATTCACAGTTGAATAAAGGCTGTAAAGTTACAATTAAACTCCCCTTATCTTTATCAACAATTAAAACGTTCATTTTAAAAGTAAATAATGAAAAATATGCAATCCCTGTAAACTCAATAAAATATATTAAACAGTTAAAATTTGAAGAAATTTATAATAAAAATGGGAGAGATTGTATATTCTTTGATAATAAATCAATCCCAATCTTTTCACTTTCAAAAATATTTAATGAAGAAGTGACTATTAATCCCGCAAATAATTTGTATAAAGTTATAGTAATAGAACATCAAGAAAATTTAGCAGCTTTTATTATAGAGGATATAATTTGCGAGCAGGAGATATTCCATAAAAAATTTACTCCGCCAATTGTAAAAATAAAAAATATAGGCGGATATACTACATTATCAACTGGCGAGATATGTCTTATAATAAATCCTATAGAATTAATAAATAATACAATGTCAAATAATAATCATATCGAACTTAAAGATATTTTAATTTCTGATAAACAAGATAAATTTAAGAATAAAAAATTTGTTTTACTAGATGATAATACAGGCAGATTTGATAAAATTGCTGAAGATTTAAAATCAATTAATGCTGACTTATCAATATTTAACAGTGTAAATTCTGTTTATGATTATTTATGCAAAAACAATACTGATTATTTGATTTGTAAAATCGACTCTGCTGACGATGAAGTGGTAAGACTTATTAAATATATGAAAAGCGATGAAAACTTAAATGATATTAAAATTATTGTATTTTCTGACTTGCCAGAATATGAAATTAAATTAGAGAATGTTAATATAAATTTATATAGAAATTTTTCAAGATACGAGTTGAGTGAATTTATAAATTCCTTTAATACAATTATTTAGATAAAGTTGATACTTGAGAATTATCTATTATTTGTTCCTCTTTAACATAATCATAATTAATTAAATGAGCAACTTTTTTACCCCATTCATCAATAATGTCATCTAATTCCTGATTGTAAGAAATAGGTTCGCCGATTATAACTTTAATATTACCTTTAAATGGTTTCCAATTATATTCTTCACATCCTGTAATACCAATGGGCAGAATATCAGTTTTCATTTGTTTTGCAATAGCCGCAAAACCTTTGTTAATTTTTTCAATTCGTCTATTACGTCTAATACCGCCTTGCGGGAATATTCCAAGCATCCAGCGGTTTGTTTTAAATACATTAATAGCTGTTTTAATAGTAGAAACTTCAAGTTTTTCGCGGTTAACCGCAAAACACGCAAGTCCATCCAGTAAAAAAGCAAGAGTTTTATTTTCAAAAAGTTCTTTTTTACCCATAAAAGCAATAGGTTTTCTAACGGCTTCACCTACTACAAAAGGGTCAAGGTAAGAAATATGATTAGGAGCAATAATAAAATTCCTGTCAGTTGGGATATTTTCACGTCCTAAGTATTCGATTTTATAGAATATAGGCAAAAGTGTTCTTGGCACAAGCCAGCGTCCAAACAGTTGAAATTTATATTTACCCTCGGTAAAATCTGAAACATTGCGTTTTGTATAATTTTTCTTTTTTTCTTCCATTCTCAAACTCTTTCTTTTATTTAAGAAGGTACATATTCAAACCCGCCCATAGAACAAATGGAGTTTGCCCACTCATCAACAATCTCATCCACGCTTTTATTGCAGGAAATGGGTTTACCTGCTTTTAACTGCATGGTTTTTTTACCGTTTTCAGTTTCTTTAACAATTATAGCAATCGGAAGAATGTCGGTATCCATTTTTTTTGCAATGGAGGCAAAACCCTTGGTAAGATTTTCTATTTTCCCATTTTGACATCTTGTGCCTTGAGGAAACAATCCTAAGTGCCAGTTGGTTTTTTTAATTGATAAAGCTGTTTTTATTGTGGATACGTCAACTTTATCACGGTCAACAGCGAAAGCCCCGCACCAATCCATTAAAACCATTGACCAAAAGGTTTCAAACAGTTGTTTTTTTGCCATATATGCAATGGTAAGTTTATATTGATTGGCAATAAAGAACGGGTCGAAACCTGTTACGTGATTGCTTGCGATAATATATTTTTTGGATTTATCAATATTTTCAATACCCTCAGCTTTTAATATCTTATATTTTGACCTAATCATGTTTATGATAACGGTATTACAGGCAATATATTGAAACATCCTGCGCCAGATATTAAAACTTTTTGGGGTTTTTGTTGAAAATTTTGTAGTCATATTTTACTTTTTTTGTCTGCTCTAATAATTAGTATAACAAAAATAAGAAATTATAATATAGTTTCTACTGGAATTTTTCTTGTCATTTCACTTATAATATCACGACCATCCCAGATAAAATTAAAATCCATGGTATGTCCAACTGGCACAATTCTATCAACTCCTTTTGGAGCGTTTGATAATATTAATTCTTGTAATTTATTAGGCTCAAACCCAAGGTAAGAGAGGGTTTGAAGTTCTAAAGTGCATATTGGTAATATTTCATTAATATCTGACATATCATACTCATAAAAATAACCGCTGTTTCCTATATTTTCCAAGACCGATTTATCTAATTTATCAATCTGAATGCGCATAATTCTGTAGTCTTGTTCAGTAGTCATTTTGCATTCATTTTCGGCGGCATATTTGCAGTATGTCAATAATTTATTTACGGTTGTTACCTCGGCAATATAATACTCGGATATCTCGTTATATAAAGCGTTCCAAAAAATCTTTTTTGCTTCTTTAATGTTTTTGCCGTACCAGCATATTATGCGTGGAGACGAACATGCATTTTGATCAGTTAAGTATGTATCAATATAAAAATCATGAGCTGTTTTCTTTGGATTATACTCAGATAAATACTTATCTGCATTAATCAAACATATTGAAAAACGATTAGCAAATGTAATTTCAGTAGCTCTTGGCGGAAGAATAGACTGGCGGATATTATTAATTGTATTATCTCCTCCCCAAATAATACGAGTTTGACATTTAGAAGAAATCATATCGGTAATTTCTTTATCATGAGGATATTTAATCAGACAAATACGTTTAGCTATTTCGGGTTCACCTTTTAAAATTTTTTTTAGTATTTCACAAAAAATATTACTCTGCTCAAACTTGCGAGAGGGAAGTCTTATTATATTTGTATTTCCTGTTAATAGTCCTGTTATTAGTGAATATGCGAACGAAAGTGCTACGTTGCCAGGAGCTATGTGAAAAACAAGCCCTCGACCAAGATTATTAGTTAAATTAGAATATCCATTTTGGATTTTTTCAATATTACTCTTACGGAGCCAAAAAGCAAGTGTAATTAAATCAGGATATTTATGGCAATTTTTATCTTTTATTAATTCTGATGATAATGAAGTGCAAAAATTAATCACCCTATCATCAAAAGGTTTCCAGGCGGGTATTTCCGAAATTTGTTTAAAATTGTTTTCGTCACCAATTATATACTCAATATTTTCCATTATAATACTCCTTTGAATTACACTTTTGTTTTTTATGTTATAAACAAAATCTTTCTTTTAAAATCTGTTCTGCTTTATTATTGCGATCTTCTTTTATAATGACATTTGGATACTGACCGAATACTAAAGAATGGCTTGGAATATCCATATCTTTTATATAAGTATTTGCCCCTAATACTACATAACTGCCTATATGAGAATTCCCTACAACTTTTGAATTTCCGAACATAACTACATAATCGTCAATTATGGGAGCTTTATATCCATTCATTCCTACATGACAACCGTGTGCAAACATAAAATAATTCCCGAATTTTGCATGTGGAGAAAATACTACCCCTGAAGTATGTGTAGGCAAAAAGATATCACTCATCCCCCCCCCCATAATAAATATCCATACCAGTTATAGACATATTAACCATAAATATTTTGTCGCAAATAGTTTCTGCCACAGCTTTATTTATGGAAATATATTTTTTGTATATTTCATTACTTAAAAAATATAAAAACATGCCATACTGTATTGAATGGTAGGGTTGAACTCCGCCTGTCTGAAATTTCGGATTATTTATATTTTTAAAGCAGTATAAACATCTTTCCCAAGCATTTTTTGCAGAAAGCTTAATTAATTCCCATTCTGCTTTTTCAATACCAAATATTCTGTCAATCGGGGCATATAGCCTTTTGTCATTATAATCTAAAATAACTAAACTCAAGAATTTCTCCTTTCCTTAAAAATTAACTGCATAAGTATCACTGCACCCTCTAATTTCTGCATTTTTTAATCTTCCGTTAATGCGGAAATATTTTCCAAGTCGTCCGCAGGGGCAGTCATCTTCTCCTAAAGCGACGCCTTCATCTTCAGATAACAGTACATGTCCAGGATATGAATGCGGTAAAACAGAAACTAATTCTATCATACCTGTTTCGCCGTTTTCACATACAGATAAATCCTTGCCTCGCCTAATTATTACATCTGAAAATATAGAAGTGTGTAAATGTCCATATTCGCATTCAAAATATATTGTACCTGATTGTTCCGCCATTCCATATTCATTATAAATATGATTTATATTACATTGTTCTTTTAATTTTTCTTTAAAGGTTTGAGCGGAAACTTTCAAACTTTCCATTTTTTTCCAGCCTCCTCCATGTATTAAAATTCCGTCATTGAAGTCAAGCTTAATACCCCCCCCCCGAC
>CANQRT010000105.1 GCA_947626325.1 Candidatus Gastranaerophilales bacterium
TTAACTCCGTAGCCGAATAAAGCAAAGTCATATTTTACGGGGTCTGAACTGTCAAAAGTTTTTAAATTATTAGTAAGTTCGATAACGCTTTCATAAGCATTATCATTTCTTTTTAATAGTCCTAATAATCTGCCGATTTTAGCACTGTGAGTATCTAAAGGAATTAAAAGCTCTGATTTGGGGATAAAATTCCAAATACCAATATCAACACACCCTGTGCGGATAAACCACCTTAAAAGCATATTCATGCGCTTTAATGCACTTTTTTTCGCAGGGTTTGGCAATAAATGATAAAAGCCTTTTGTTACTTTATCTTCGTTAACTCTTGCGTAAAAGTAGTCAACTACTCCTTGAAACATATTCCAAATATCGTTGTTTTGCGAGTATGAATATTTAAAAAGACTCTCTAGAGTTTCTTTTTCAGAATATAAAATATTTAAAATTCTTAAAACTTCAATTAAATCGCAGTCTTTGGAAAATCTGTAATCGCAGTTTTTTATATTATTTTCTTTGGAATTAAAGGATTTTACATACTCAAAAGGCTTATTGTTCATAAGATTAAATATGTAATTTAACTTTGAAATAAATACTTCACGCTTGCCGTAAGCAAACATAGAAGCAATAAAGCCTGCAATTTCTATATCATTTTTATTTTTATAACGATGAACAAATTGGACAGGATCATCTTTTATAAAATCAGTAGTTTCATATTGTTTTACGTAATTATCAAGCTGTGTTTTAAGCATTTCTAAGTCTTTCAAAATAATCTTTTAATAGTTTAGAGCATTCTTCTTCCATAATTCCGCCTTTAACCTCGGCATTATATTCCATAATTTTACGCATATCGGATTTAGAGCCGAAAGCTCCGTTTAAGATGTCATAAGCTCCAAAATAAATTTTATTAATTCTTGCCTGCAGTATTGCACTTGCGCACATCGGGCATGGTTCAAGTGTAACATATATTTCACAGTCATTTAACCGCCAGTTTTTAAGTTTTTTGCATGCTTTTTGAAGCGCAATTATTTCAGCATGACAAATAACATTATTATTTTTTTCACGCTCGTTTACCGCTTTTGCAATAATCTTATCATTTTTAACTATAACAGCACCGATAGGAATATCTTTTCCCGAACTTTTTGCTATATCAAGCGCTTTTTGCATAAATTCAATTTTCATTTTGAACCTCTTTAAATAGCGGTAAAATTATTTTAACGGAAAAAATATTATCTTGTGTTGATTTTAAATGAACGCTTCCGCCCATAGCTTCAATTAATCCTTTAACAATATAAAGTCCAAGCCCTGTGCCTCTTGTAGTTCTTGTTGTTTTATCATCTAATCTTATAAATTTATCGAAAAGGGTATTTAAAATTTTCTTATCAATATAATCAGCTTGATTTGATACTTTTATAGTTGCTTTATCATTATCATATTTGGCGTCAATCACTATTGGAGTATCAGGGTAAGCATATTTATTTGCATTGCCTAAAAGATTTATTATTACCTGCTCTAAACGGTCTTTATCAGTGTAGATATCGGGGAAATCACTTGTTATGTTATTTTCAATCTCCCTATTTTCAATATTTTTAACTGAATATATTGAGTTTTCAATTGCATTTAAAAGATTAACACGTTCAAAGTTTATATTAAGTTTAGCGCCCTCAATATCAGGAATAACAAGTAAATCTTCAATCATACGTGATAACCGCTCGGATTGCTGTTTAATTATCAACAGAGATTTATGTTTTGTTTCGTCATCAATTTCAATATCAGTTCTTAATAGTCTTGAAGTATAGCCTCTAATGCTTGTCAGGGGTGTTCTTAATTCGTGGCTTACCGTATCAACAAGATTAGAGCGGAAGCTGTCAAGTAATTTAAGTTCTTTATTTTTTTCCTTTAATTGCTTATAAGAAGCGTTAATTTCATCAATCATACCGTTAAATTCTTCCGCAAGGAAAATAATTTCTCTCGGTGTAAATATATTAGTTAACGGCGTAATCGGTTTTTTATAGTTGCCCCTTGAAACAGCTATAATTCCTTTAAATAATTGTCTTATATTGAAATACAGATAATAACTGTATAACAGAGTTAAAAATAAAGTAACAGCAGCAGCAACAAGAAATGCGGCAAGAATTTTTAATCTGGCTTTATTAATTGTGGATTTTGTAAGCTCTTTTGTTGTATTAACTATAACGATTAAGCCTAAATCATCCATTTTTAAATAAACTCTGGGCTGGTTTTTAATTGTTTCAAACCTTGTGACAATATTATTAACAAGGTTAACAGGCAATTGCCTTATGCTTTTTTGAAAATCTGCTTCATCAAAATTGTGTGAAAATACAAGTTTACCTGATTTATCCACAATATAAACACGTCTGCTTTTTTCATCTTCAATGTTGGAAAAAATATTATCCTTAATAAGTTTAGTATTAATTTCAGCTTTTAAATATTTGTCATCGTGGATTTTTTCTGTTAACCATAGCCTTTCTGAGCCAGAATTGTAAATAATTCTGTCATTAACATCAAAATCAGGAGTTTCAGACGGTCTTATTATTTCAAAATTTTTAAATATTTCACTATTGATAGCAAGATTTTTTAAATAAAGATTTTTTTGATGTTCGTTAGGAATATGATTAAGAGAAATAACAATCTCATCAAGCCTGTGATTATCGGCGCTTAAAATTGAAGAAATATTATTTTCAATAATCTTAGCAATAATTTGAGCGCTGTAGCCGAGCTCTTGCCTTAAAGAATGCTGGCTGACATTGTTTATAACAAACCAAGAAATAACAGAAGGAACTAATACTCCTATTAAAGAAATAATAATAATTTGTTCAACAATCTTAAGCCGTTTAAACCGCATTGTGAAAGTTTATTCCTCCATATCGCCTAACGGAGTCAATTTATATCCAACATTTGTTACTGTATGAAGATACTGAGGGATTTTAGGATTTTCTTCAATTTTTTGTCTTAATCCGCCTACATGGACTCTTAACATTCTTACATCATCATCAGAATTATATCCCCAAACTTCATCAAGCAAAACAGCAAGTGTAACGGCATTATTAAAGTGCTGCATAAGACAGTATAGTATTTCAAATTCCGTAGGGGTGAGTTTTATTCGTTTGGATTTAATTTCAGTTTCCAAGGAGTCAGGGAAAAGCTCAATATCACCAAGTTTTAAAATTTCTTGTGCGCTTGCGCCTGCCGATTTAGCATTCGGACTTCTTCTAACCAAAGCGCGGACTCTAAGCAGTACCTCTTGTATATCAAAAGGTTTAACGATATAATCATCTGCGCCCATATCAAAACCTTCAGTTTTATCCGTAATTGTACCTTTTGCAGTAAGCATTAAAATTGGAATTTCGCTTTTTGATTTACGAATATTTTTACATACATCAAAGCCGTTCATTTTAGGCATCATAACATCCAGCAAAATTAAATCATAATTGCCAGTTAATGCTTTTTGCAATGCTTCTTCACCGTCTTTTGCGCTGTCAACTTCATATCCGCTGTGTGACAGGTCAAATTCAAGCAATTCTCTGATTTCATTATCATCATCAGCAATTAAAAGTCTTTGCACTGCTTTTGCCCTCCGATTAAATTTATTATTACATATTATAAGTTTTTCTTCAATTAATGCTATTATAATTTTATGAAAAAACTCGGATATATTATATTAATTTTAGGTGCAATATCAATGCTTTTGCCCTTTATATATATGTTAAGTTTATCCTTTATGACTGATAGCCAAATTTTTAGCGCAAATGCAATAGCCCTGCCCGCTCCTTTTACTGTTGATAATTATAAATATGTAGTTAAATCATCAGATATTTTAAGATATTTTTATAACAGCATGTTTGTTGCAATTGCAACGACAGTCGGTCAAACTTTAATTTCTGCTCTGGCAGGATACGCTTTTGCTCGATTTCATTTTAAATATAAGGAAGTTTTATTTGTCTTAGTGCTTGTTTCAATGATGATACCTCCGCAGGTAAATATAGTTCCGCTGTTTTTTATTATGAAACAGTTTCACTGGATAGATACATATTGGGCATTAATAGTGCCTGGTCTTTTTGGCGGGTTTGGAGTATTTATGATGAGGCAGTGGTTTAAATCCATGCCCGATGATATGGAGTCGTCGGCAAAAATAGACGGATGTAATACATGGCAGATATTCTATAAAATAGCTCTGCCCTTGGCTCTGCCTGCACTTGCAACGCTTGCCATATTTACTTTTATAACAACATGGAACAGTTTTATGTGGCCGTTAATTGTAACAAATTCAGATACTATGAGGACTCTGCCGTTAAGTTTAGCTAATTTTAAGGGAAGTTTTAGAGAAGTAACCGACTGGGGCGCACTTACCGCATACTCTGCAATATGCTGTATCCCTGTTATAGGAGTATTCCTTCTTGGCAGAAAATATTTTATTAACGACATCTTATCGGGCGGAATTAAAGAATAAATCTTTCTTAAAACTTGCCTGTTATAATCTCTCGGTTGGGATTTTTACCCCAATCAACAGACCCTGATAATATTAACAAATGATTTTTATCCATAAAACCAACTGTTGGATTTATTCTTGACAGATACATTTTTCCGACGGTCTTTTTTATTTTACCTGTTTTTATATCATAAATTAATATATTTTTAGGATAATCTTTAATTCTGACTCTTGTTTTAGTTTTTATTAATTCTTCTCCGCATATAATAAAAATTTTATCATCTTTTGTGACGGTTATTCCGTAATTGCTTCTTAAATATTTATTGCCTTTATTTATATTTATGGGTGTAAAAGAGTTATCTTCAGGATTAAAAATTGTAATATAAGGGATTGTATAAACCGAGGCAAACTTATTTTCGCCTGTTTTAAATCCATGATAAGAACCGTACCCCTCATTTTCATCTTCCGTTAAATACGTGCAGGATATAAGAATTCTTCCGTCAGAAAGTTTAAATAAGTTTACTTTATGTGGATAATCATCCGATATAAAATTTTGTTTTACTTCTTTGAAAATATTATTTTTAATATCATATATTTCAGCGGTATTAAAAGGAAATTCAGAATTATCTTCACCTGAAAATACAAATATATTACCGTTATTTAGCACTATGGTTGAAGCAAGATATCTTTTTTTATTTAAATCAGGTCCTTGTTTTATTGAGTTATCCGATAAATTATAAATATATGTAGTTTTAAAACTATTTTTATTATCTCTCCCGCCTATAAACATAAGATTATTATTGGGTAATTCTTCCATAGCTGTTCTGTAATCAGATAAAAATTCAGGCAGTTCATTTGCCTGCAATGTCATTTTTTTATCACGTGAATATATTGTTATATAAGCCTTTTGGAGTTTCGCTTCATTTTCCAAATATTCAATTATGACAATATTTCCGTTTTGTAATTCTTTATATTGCGTATGTTTTACTTTATATCCGTTATTTTTTAAGGGATTATTGATTTTTATTTCATCGGTAAATGTTTTTGTATTTAAATCAAATATTTTATAATTATCGTCAATATTACATAACAAATAGCCGTTTTGTAATATTTTTTGAATGGTATTTTCTTTATAAGGATAAATGTTTTCAAAATCTTCGGAGCTTATTTTAACTCCCGTAAAATATTGAATTATAAAAGGTATTATCACGATTATAAAAATGAATGCAAAAAATTTAAAAGGTTTTTCTGCTGCGTCTGATAAAAATTTAAAACCTTTTTCAAGCTGTTTTATATTCATTAATTTTATAAGTATACGATTAACTCCAAATAAAATAAAAACAGCAAATAAAAATCTTAAAATAAA
>CANQRT010000106.1 GCA_947626325.1 Candidatus Gastranaerophilales bacterium
GTGAATATATTGCTAATACTCCAAGCCCCGCCACACAGCCTCCATGGGCGTTCGACCAAAACAGCATTATTGCGGGCAATATGAATAAAAGTTTATTTTCTCCTTTTTTTCTGACTCTTTCAAGCAGATATAAAAATATTGTAAAAAATAAGAACGTGAAGAAATGACATCTTAAAGCTGAACCTAATAATGTCGGCAGCGAAATTATTGAAGAAGCAAACAAAAATACATCAAGAAGTTTTACACCTTTATCAATTTCGAGTTTTGCGGTTTTGAAAGTAAAATAAAAGATTAAAAATACTATAAGTATCCTTGCTGAAAATATTCCCCAATAACCGAAATGATTTAGTATAAAAGAAAATAAAATACTCGCACCCCACTCATGGTCAAGCCAGATATGAGTCGGGGTATAAGAAAAAATATCTGTTTTAAATATTTGTCCTAACTGCCAAAAAGCATCACCCTGCAATATCCTTGCCCAAAAGTCAGGGTCAAGGTTATTAGACAAAAAAGCCAATTCTATTATCATCAATAAAACAAATATATAAAAACATATATTGTATTTTAATTCTTTATTCATAACTATATGTTATTAATTTACACTTTTTAGAGTCAACATGTAAAGTTTTGTAAAGCATTCAAATTCAATGAATATAAGTTTTTTTGTTTTTTTAAAAAAATTATTAAAGAAAAAATTAAAGTTTTAAAAAATTATGCCGATAACATAATTGTCAAGGGCGAAAGCCCCATAAAACCTCCCTCCCCAAAGTCTAGTAGCCGCCTTAGTAGGACGGCTTTTTTTTATGCAAAATTTTATTTGCATTAATCAAGTCTTGAAACAGGAACGGTAACTTTTGCAGGTTTTAAGAAATTAAAAAATTTCTTTCCCCCGCCATTTTTAAAATTAATATGTTCTTCTTTTTCTTCTTTTTTTTCTGGATTTTGAAGCTCAACAGCAAACTTAATTAATCTTGGATTCATAAAACTACCCCAACCTTAAAACTAACCATATATATATAAGTATTTTTTTCAAAAAAAATTGCGTGAAGATAAATTTATGTTAATATATTTTTATGTTTGCAGTGAATTTAATTAAAAATAAACAATGCCCGTTAGATATTCCCGAAAATATCAATGTTAAACATGGGGATATGGTTATAATTTTAACTGAAAAGGGCGAAGAAGTTGCGCAGGCATACAAAGTACCTCCGCAGGTAGAAAGCATTTTTATCAGGAAAAAAGTTCCCTCTGTGCCATTATTAAGGGTAATGACTGAGGAGGATAAAAAATCCTATGAGGAACTAAAAGCTATTGAAGAACAAGGGTTTAAAGATTGTTTAGCGTTAATAAAACAACACAATTTACTAATGAATTTAACCCAGTGCAAATATACTTTTGACAGACGGAAAGTAACATTTTATTATACTGCACCTGAAAGAGTCGATTTTAGAGAGCTTTTAAAAGACTTAACTAAAGTATTTAAAAGAGTCCGCATAGATTTAAAACATATAGGTGTAAGAGATGAAACGTCGTTATGCTGCGGGAATGGATTATGCGGTCGGCCGTTCTGCTGCTGTACCTTTAAAAGACAATTTGATTCAATAAATATCAAGCTTGCACACGACCAGAGTATGCCTATTACTCCAAGTAAAATATCTGGTACTTGCGGAAGATTGCTATGCTGCTTAAATTACGAGTATAAAAATTATATTGAAACAGCACGAGAAATGGTGCCTATAGGTTCTGGTGTTATGACCGCAGATGGTGTCGGCAGAGTATGCGGATTAAATATTCTTACAAAAAATGTATCAGTTAAATTATCTGACGGAAAAATAAAAGAATTCCCTTCTAACGAAGTTGAAATGATAGATACAGATGTAAATATTGAAATTGATACAGAGGCTTCCAGCTACAAATATGCATCAATGCTGCAATCTGCTGAAGATAACGTAGATTTAAAACAATACGAAGATGATAATAACAGCTCTACTGGGAACATTTAATAGGCAGATAAACGCTAAAATCAGTATAACCGCCTTTGCTTTGAACTTTAATATCTCCTTTATGAGCCAGTATAATTTGACGAGATAAATAAAGACCTAAGCCTGTACCTGACTTTTTAAATTTAGACTGCCCTGTATAATACTTATGAAAAATTAAATCTAATTCTTCATTTGAAATTCCATTTCCCTTATTTTTTACTGAAATTTTTATATTCTTTTCCTCTTTAATTACAGATACTGTAATTATGGATTGCATAGAGGCAAATGATATTGCATTTTGAATAAGATTTTTTATTACTCGTTTCATTTGAAATGTATCAAAATTAACTAATATAGGATTTTCAAAATTAATATTTTCTTCTATTTTAATATTTGAATTAATTGCAATCGGCTGCATTTCTTTAATAACAGAAGCTAAAAAATCATTTATATTATTTTCTGACAAATTAAGTTTTAATTTATCCTGCTCTAACTTGTAAACATCAAGCATATTATCAATAAGCTCTTTAAGCTCTTGATTAGAGGATTTCATTAATTTTATTAATTCTGTCTGCTTATCATTTAGATTGCCAAATCTGCCGTCTAATAAGTAATTTAAAGAATTAAGCTCTGCGATAACTGGCACTTTCATATCATGAGTTAAAGTTGCAGCAAATTCTTCTTTAACAGTCCGCAATTGTTTTTCTTGATTTAAAACCTGCTCTAAAGATAAATTTTTCTTGGATAATGTTGCCTGATACTCTTTTATCATCATTTCACGGTCATAAATAGTTTCAATTAACCTGTTTATAGAGTTTTCAATTAATTTATCATTTAAATCAGAACAGCGGACATTAATATCACCATATCTGAGTCTTTTAATCGCAAGCATAATTTTCGCTAAATCAGAGCAGGATTTTTTATATTTTTTATATAAACTGAGGAAAAAACAAAGCTCTAATATTAGTAAAATTATTAAAATTAAAATTATTAAATATAAAATCATAAAAAGAATTATAACATAAAAGACGGGGATAAAATTCCCCGTCTTTCATTTATTATATGAATAATTATTTAACCATTTGATCCATAACTTCTTGAGCAAAATTATCTTGTCTTTTTTCAAGACCTTCACCTAAAGTCCAGCGAACAAATTTTTTAATTTCCAATTTACCTGCAATATGCTGTTCAACTGTTTGGTCAGGATTTTTAACAAATGGCTGTTCAAGCAGACATTTTTGAGCCATAAGTTTATTAACTCTGCCCTCAACAATTTTAGCTCTAATATTTTCAGGTTTTTTAGCTAAATCTTCTTTACCCATTTCAATTCTTGTTTCTTCTTCAATAACCTCTTGAGGAATTTGATTTCTTGAAACAAACTCAGGAGCTGAAGAAGCTATATGAAGTGCTATATCTTTTAAAAGTACTTCATCTTGAGCAGAAGCTGAAATTAATACACCGATTTTGCCGTTGTGAACATAAGTAGCAAGCTCGCCTTCTAATATTTCAAATCTTCTTATGCTGATTTTTTCACCTATAGTAGCTATTTTATCTTTAACAGCATCTTCAATCTTCATATTGCAAACAGAACAAAAAGAAGAATTTAAAGCGTCCATATCTTTAGGTTTTGTTAAAACAATGTGTTTTGCCAAACCATTAACAAATGTTTTAAAATCATCATTTTTTGCAACGAAATCTGTTTCGCAGTTAACTTCAACAATAGCACCTATGCCATTTTCAATGTAAGTAGCAACTAAACCCTCAGCTGCAATACGGTTTTGTTTCTTTTCAGCAGAAGCAATACCTTTTTGTCTTAAAAATTCCATTGCCTTTTCAATATCGCCGTCGCATTGCTCAAGGGCTTTTTTAGAATCCATAAAGCCTGCGCCTGTTTTTTCTCTAAGGTCTTTAACCATAGAAGCTGTTATTTCCATATTTTATTTCCTTTCAATTTTATTCTTCAACAGAAGCTGTTTCTTGAACTTGAGTTTCAGCTGCTTCATCTTCAGAGTTAACTTCTTCTTCAACACCTGCATCTTCGGCCTTTACTGACTGAATTTTTGCCATTTGATTTGCTTTGTTTTCTCTTAATTGTTTTCCCTCAAGAACTGCATCTGCTAATTTAGAACAAACTAATTTTATTGCTCTTATTGCATCATCATTTCCAGGAATAATATAGTCAATACCGTCAGGATCTGCATTTGTATCTGCAAGACATACAACAGGTATATTTAATTTATTAGCTTCCGCAATAGCAATGGCCTCTTTTGTTTGGTCAACAATAACAAGTAAATCAGGCATACCTCTCATTTCCTTGATACCGCCCAAAGTTTTTGTCAATTTAGATAACTCTGCCTCTTATTGTTTCAAAGTTAGTAAGCATACCGCCTAACCATCTTCTGTTAACATAGTATGCGCCTGCTCTTGTTGCTTCTTCTGCAACAACATCTATTGCTTGTTTTTTAGTACCAACAAAAACAACATTTTTACCTTTTGCAGCACAATCTCTAACAGCCTCGTATGCTTCATCAAGTTTTTCAGATGTTTTTCTTAAATCTAATACATAAATTCCGTTTCTTGCTCCGTAAATATACGGTTTCATTTTAGGGTTCCATCTTTGTGTTTGGTGACCGAAGTGAACACCTGCGTCTAATAATTCAATCATTGATGCTACTGGCATCTTTCTCTCCTTTTTTCTTCTTGTACCTCGTGAATTGCTTTCCCATCTTAACAAAGACTAAGCCGTTACTAATGTAATTAACCTATCGGATTCGCAACTCACCAATATCGTAATATAAACAAATTAAAAGTAAAATAATATTTTATCCAATAATATTAATTTTTGTAAAATTGTATTTTTACAAAAGCAATTTAAAATTTTTTCATACTTTATTATTAATATAAAAGTAAAGGTATAATTTATAAGGAGAATATCATGGATAACAACAAATTATTAGTTGGACAAGGTGTAGGTTTGGCTTCAGGAGCAGCTCTAGGTGCAGCAGTAGGAATACAAAAAGCAAAAAAATCTTTGGCTCCATTTCAAGGTATTTATTTAAAAGGCAGCGACGAGTTTTACAAAAATCAATCCGACTTTGTTGCAAAAGCTATAAAAGAAGGCAAAAATAATGGAATTATCAAAGATTTTACATCATATAAAGCTATTAAAGAAAAAGCAGTTAAAGCATATGAAGGACTTGCCAATGCACTTCCAAATGCACTAAAAAAAGCAAATCAAACAAAAATAAAATGGGTTGCAGGTTTAGCAGCTGCAGGTTTAGCTATTGGTACTGCAATTACACTTATCGCCAGCAAAGTTAAAGCAAAAAAAGCTGTAAAAACTGAAAATGCTGAAAATGCTCAATAGTTTATAAAAAATATTTATAAAAAAGCCCTCTTTTCAGAGGGCTTTTTTATTGTTTACATTATTTAAAAAATTAATTTTTCAGATTTTGTTTGAATTATAATTTACTCAATAAGTCAATATTTAGGTTAGGAGAAAATAATGAAAAAGTTTTTTACGATATTGGGTATAACAATTTTAAGTATTCTTGTGCTTTTGTATTTGGCTTTTTTATTTGTACTGCCAAGAGCTGTAGATTTAAACAAATTTAAACCAGACTTGCAAAAAATAGTAAAAGAACAAACAAATTTAACTCTTGACTTTGATAATCCTAAAATTACAACAACCCCATTATTATCCGCAGGAATTAGCGCAGACAATATAAAAATAAAACTGCCTGACGGCTCTGAAGTAATCGGCGCAGA
>CANQRT010000107.1 GCA_947626325.1 Candidatus Gastranaerophilales bacterium
ATGTTAATGATACAGTTGAAGAAATATCTATTTGGATTGAAAAATCAAAACAAATAGGTATCAATAAATTAATTTTAAATTTGGATAACAGAGTATTTGAAAATAATATAATCTCGCAAGATTTAATATTAAAAATTAAAAATCTAACAGAGTTTTTCATTAATAAAACAAAGGAAAACGGAATAAACTCTGAATTATATTCAAACATTTTAGGTATTTATGAAGACAAAATTTCCTCAAATGAGAATGGATAAAATATTGTAAAAAGAAATTTCATATTATAAACTAATTATTAAAAGCAGCATAATGAGTATAATAAATTTTTTTAATAAGAAATTAAAATATGTAGTTATAGGCGCAGGCTCAACGGGAGCAACCTTTGCCTGTTTCCTGCATTCAGCGGGAAAAGATGTTACGCTTATTTCAAAGTATGAGTCAGTTATAAAAAATGCAAAAGAAAAAGGTGGAATTAGACTTATTTCCAATGTTAAGGGAGATAAAAGATATAAAGTTAAAATAAAAACTCAAAACCAATTTAAAGAAAAAGCAGATGTTATAATATTATGTATTAGAACTCCCGATATATTATCTGCCGTTCCATTTATTGAGCGTATTTCGCATAAAAAGACAATTGTAACCTCTATAGCTAACGGCTTTGGTATAGGTTATGCTTTAAGCAGAAAATTAAAAAATATTAACGTTATTAATTCTGTATTTGTAGGCAAATGCCGCTGGTATAATAGAGATGATGCCGAATACCTCCAGCAGCGCGAGTATGTTGAGTTTCAATTTGCACCGCATAATAACATTGATAGTAAACTTCTTAATCAAATAAAAGATGACTTTACTCAAACAGGCATGGATACTCATTTAATAACAGAAAAGCAATTTTTAGAGCTTGCGTTTGAACGCCTCATTACACGCTCGCCTTTTGAAGCATGCTGTATTTATTATGATATAAATGCACATCAAATAACGGGAGAGAAAGAAGAAACATTTAAAAAGCTTTGCAGTGAACTTTTAATACTTGCTAAAGCCATGAATATTAACGTAAGAGAGGGTTTTCTTGAAGAATATTATTCTAATTTTGAAAAATATAAAGAACGTGATGACGCGAATGTTTATTCTTCCATTTTAAACGATATGAAAATAGGGCAAAAATCAGAAATAGACTTTTTGTTTTTCATAGTAATTGAGCTTGCAAAAGAATATAACGTAAATCTTCCTGTTTATTTTATGATTGCCGAAAAATATAGCGAATATAATAGTTTAAAAGAATTTCTAAATTAATTATTTAAAAATTGTGATATCATAAAATTATGGATAGAAATTTATATTGTAAAAACCCTTGGAACTGTTTAGAGTTAAATAATGACGGAAAATGTTTTTTCTGTAATCCCTGCTTTTCCAATTTTAATTTAATCGGCAATATATTTGAAGACAGTATTGAAGAAATCTGGAATGGAGAGCGTGCGCAAAACTTCAGGCGCGACGTAATGGAGCGAAAATATACATATTGCAATTACGAAAACTGCAACGGAAACAAAACAGAAAATCTTGAATATAACAGCACTATAGCGCCCTTGCCAGAATATATTAATATAGGCTACGATTACACCTGCGCTCAAAGGTGCATAATATGCAGAGATGAACATCAAGCACTCCCGCCCGAGATATGCAAAAAATGGGAAGATGCGCTTGAAACGCATATACTCCCAATTACAAAAAACGTTAAATATATGTTTATTAACTGCAGAGGTGAATTTTTTGACTCTGCGCACACGCAAAAAATGTATGCTGCAATAATCGCTAATAATCCTAATATAAAAGTGGATTTCATCTCTAACGGAATAAAATGCACGGAAGAAAACTTAAAAAAGCATAACCTGCTGGATAAAATATTTAGAGTTCATATATCCTTGCACGCTGCCACAAGAGAAACCTATAAAAAAATTTTCAGAGTTGATAAATTTAATGATGTAATGAAAAATATTGAGTTTATAAGCTCATTGAAAAAAAGCGGAAAACTTGAAGATTTTGAGATTATGTTTGTAATCACCGCAGAAAATTATAAGGATATGCCAAAATTTGTAGAGCTTGCACAAAAACTTGACGCACGTGCAGCATTCTCTGCCTGCATAGGCGGTTATGCCGAATACATTATGAACCGCGAAAATTACGCTGTGTTTTATCAAAATCACCATAACTATAATGATTTTGTAAAAATGCTTAAAAACCCGATATTTAATGACCGACAGCACTGTTTTCTGCCCGATTATTTAAGAGAGTTAAAACCTGTCAGCTTAAAGCATTCAATTAAAAATAAAATTAAGTATTTTGCAAGAACCAAGTTAAATATGAAACTTGAACAAACCAAAGATGATATTTCAATATTCAGCCACGATACTTATAAATAATTATTTTTCGGAATAGCCTTTTGCCATTACGCTTTTAGTATAAGGAGGCATTCCAAAGTCCATATTATGCTCAAAACATGTCTTTTTTACATATGAGGCAATCTCGTAATAATGTTTTGGTATAGTGAAAGATTTATCAATTATATCTCTGTAATCAATATCTAAAACGATTATTTTAATACCTATTTCAATCATTAAATTCATAAATTTAACGATTTCCTCCATATTATCGTTATAGCCGTTTACAATTATATATTTAATAATAATAGAGTCAGAGCCTGCTTTTTCAATATATTTTTTTAAATTTTCTACTGATTTATCAAATTTATCAACCTGTTTAATTTTTAAATATGTTTCCCTACACCCCGAGTCCAGTGCAGTACAAAGTTCACCCTTTTTTTCAGCTAAAAGTTTTTCTATTATGGGCATATAAACAATATTATTTGTCGGAATGTATATAGTGCCTACCCCGCGATTTAAAAAGGTATCAATTATCTCTTGATGATTTTTCAGGCATGATATATTTCCACCTTGAAAATCAATATATAACTTCTCACAGTCAATTAAATTATTATCATAAAGCTCATTAATAAATTTTAAAACATCATATAAAATAGGCTTATTTTCATCCTCTTTAATTTTTTCAAAACTCCTGTTGCCCTGCGTGCAGTATATACAAGCGCAATTACACTGGGTATAATGGTTTAGCGTAATTTTATTAATTCTAAAATCACTTTGCTTTTTGTATTCCGTAATATGCACACAATTCTTGCACTCAGAGGGGATGTTGCCAGATTTAAACATTTCAATATAGTGTTTTTTTGCTTTTATAAATTCTTTCACTGAATTTTTTTTGGATAATTCACTAACCAAAGCTGGCCCTATATTTGCACTGCAGCAAGGTTCTAAGGTATCTCTTGAAGTAAAGTGCAGATGATTGTTTAATAATGGGCACATATATGATTTTTTAGGTTTAAAAAGATTTAAAATATTCATAAAAGTATTATATAATGAAGTTATGAAAAAAAGGTACTATTGCAAAAGATTAAACGAAACTCTAAATTTTGATGCGCTTAAAGTCTTTTACTGCTGTGCAACAAGGACAGGGCCATCTATTGATATACCCTCACCAAAACGGGTAAAAGATATTATAAAAAAAAGAAATTCACTTATAAGAATGCTTGATGAGGGCAAAATCCCTGCCGAATGCAAAGACTGTTTTGACTTGCACGAGCAGGAAAATCCTAAACCGTTATTAATCAGCAGATTTAGTAAACTGCCTAAAGCAAATTTAATAATAGTAAAACACTTTAAACAATGCGACTGTGCTTGCATATATTGCTGTGAACAGTATTTATCAAAAAGGAAAATCGTTTTAAAATCAAAAAAAAGCGATTATTATGATTTACTGCCGATAATAGAGGAATTATACAGGCAGGATATCATTGATAAAAAAGAGCTTGATGTTCATTTTCAGGGCGGAAATGTATCTGTATTAGATGAGTTTGAACCGCTTGTAGATATTTTTATAAAAAACGGGGTTAAAAGAGTTGAAATAGCAACAAACGGAATAAAATATCTACCTAAAATTGCACAAATTGCAGGCAAAACTTTTGTCGACGTAAATATTTCAATAGATTCAGGCTGTAGAGAAACATTTAAAAAAATTAAAACCGTGGATAAATTTGATGATGTAATTGAAAATCTTAAAAAATACGTAAAACTGCCTATTCTGTTAAGATTAAAATATATACTCGTCCGCGGAGTCAATGATAACATAGAAGAACTAACAAAATATATTGAACTAATGCACGAAATCGGTATTAAGAACTCTGAATTAATGATAGACCAATGCGACAGCGAATTTGTTTCTGAGGGAGAATTTAAAATTCCCGATTATTATTATGATTTATTTAAGTTTTACAAAGAAAAATGCGCACAATACAATATTGAAGCAAATATCTGGGAATACGTAAAAGAGATATTAGATAAAGGCTCATTTTTTAAGTAAATTTTTTATTTTCTGCAACAATGATAGTTTAACAGGCTTTAAATTTTTAAGATAATCATTAACAAAACAATGTTCATTGTTAAAAATCGGGTTAGCAAGAATTTTAACAAGCTCATTATGTTTAGGGTGTTGTTCTAATGTAACATCCAAGTCATTTTCAAGCTTATCAGAGTCAATTTGCCTGTGGTAATTAATAAAAAATGCAGTTCCATCCATATCTATAGCAAATTTAACAAAGTCTTTCATTTCTTTAAAGTTTAAAGAAGTAACAACAAAATTTAACTGTAATGTTTTTAATTTTCCCTGCTTTTTCAGTTCGGATAAATATTTAACATTTTCAATAACAGCTTTAAAATTGCCATTTTCAACAAGTTTATTGTATGTTTTTTCACTTGAAGCGTGGATTGAAATTATTGCATACTCTAACTTATTTTCAAGTCCAAGTTTTTGCGTTGTTTCCTTAGTAAATAATATTCCATTTGAAATAACACCAAATTTAATATTAGGATTAATTTTAATAATTTTTTTTAATATTTCAATAGAATGCCTGCTGGCGAACAGTTCACCTGCGGAATTAAGCTCGACAAGCTCTGCTTTTTCAATAACGGGAGTAAAAATCCTATCAAAATTATCTTCAATCCTTTTTTCTTTCTGCCTGTTAAATTCTTCTTCTTCACTGTTTTTCTCCCTGCGGCAGAAAATACAGCGGACATTACAGTGCCTATCATAACTGAATTCAATTCGTTTAGGGTACGGCACTTCTAACTTGGGTGTAATATCAGAATTTGCGCTGTCGCAAACATCTAATTTACAATATTTATAATCATTTTCAATAAACTGCCTGCGAAATTCTTTTGCTCTTTCGCCATTCCAAATCTCGTCAAAAGACTGCTCAAAAATGTTTCCGAATGAATAAAAATCAGTCCAATAACAGCAGCAGCAATAAATTTCTCCTGTATTTTGTACTTGAATACTTTTAAAAGGATGTGCGCATATTGTTTTCATATACTAATTTTAGTATAATAACGTAATTAAATCAAAGTAAAGAGCATAATTAATGAATAATTATAAAAAAATTTTCATAATACTTCTTGTCAATATTATTATTGGTATAGGCATATTATTTTTATTAAATTGGGTTATTTATAAATATTTTTATGATGATTTAGAAAGGACTCCAATTTCTATAAGGAATGAAAATCGACCATATACTTTAAAAAGAAAATTAATGGATTATGAAACATCAAAAAAATATTATGCAATTAGAGAACTCCCCCCCCCGAATTAAAATATAATAAAAACGCTA
>CANQRT010000108.1 GCA_947626325.1 Candidatus Gastranaerophilales bacterium
GAAAGGATTAAATATGGATTTAGATAATATAGAAAACTTAAATGAAGAACAAATATTAGACATTTATCAAAGTGTTGTGGATATAGAAGGTGATTTAATTTCTATGGAAGTATGTAATTATGGTGCTTGTCCTTGCGGATGTACATATTTGGCAGGCGGGCGTGTAGATAGAGCAAAATGCGAAGCAGATGCAAGACGCGGTTATTGCAAGTAATAAATTTATTCAATAACATTATTTGCTATTGTATCGGGAACTCTCATATCTAAAGCATCAGGCAGAATGTAATCTGGTGAGAGTTCGCTTTCATTAACTATCGAAGCTAAAGCAAACGCACAGTTTAGTTTTATTTTTGTTGTTATTTTTTTTATATTGTTATTTAAGACACCTCTAAATAATCCAGGAAAAACAAGTGAATTATTTATTTGATTAGGAAAATCACTTCTGCCAGAAGCACAAATGAATGCTCCATATTTTTTTGCTAAATCAGGTAAGATTTCTGGAGTTGGGTTTGCCAAAGCAAATACAATTGGTTTTTGCGCCATGGATTTTATCATTTCTTCATCTATAAGATTAGGTGCACTTAATCCTATAAATACATCAGAGTCTTTTATTCCTTCTTTTAATGAGCCTTTAAATCCAGTTATATTTGTATATTGAGCAATTTCTTCCTGTGCAGAATTATTATTTTCTCCGCCTTTATAAATAGCACCTTTAGAGTTAAACATAATAATATTTTTAGCACCTAGTGCAAGAATTAATTTGCAAACGGCAATAGCAGCAGCACCTGCACCTGAAAATACAATCTTTATATCTTCAATTTTTTTACCAGCCAAATGCAAAGCATTTAATAATCCCGCCAACACAACAACGGCTGTTCCGTGCTGGTCATCGTGAAATATCGGGATATCAGCCTTTTCAATTAATGTATTTTCAATAGTAAAACATTGCGGTGCTTTTATATCTTCTAAATTTACACCCGAAAAAGAATTTTGCAGAAGCAGGACAATTTCAATAATTTCCGTTGGATTTTGAGTTTTAAGACAAAGCGGAAGAGCGCTGACATCACCTAATTGCTGAAATAAAACTGCTTTACCCTCCATAACAGGAAGTCCCGCAAGTCCGCCGATATTACCTAAACCTAAAACAGCACTTCCGTCAGATATTATTCCGACAGGTTTTACGGTTTTTTCTTCCGTAAGCTGAGTTTCAATAACACCGCCTGCCATTTCCCTTAATTGAAGCGATTTTTCACTTGTATTACCTGTTAATTTATCATAGCTGAACATAAATAAATTTTTCGAAACGCAGAGGAAAAACTCTTTTAAATCCTTACATTCACCTTTTAATACAGGAATATTTACGTTAAAATCAATATTTTTAACATTTTCTTTAATTAAACTTAAATCTATAGCGCCAAAAGAGGGCTCAATATTGTCGACAACGAGTTTTATTTTTTCTTCATTGCATGTTGAAAGTTCAAACGGGTATGCGTCAATTCCTAGTGAGGTTTTTAAAAATATTGCACGTTCAAGAGATTTATCATAATCAAAAGATAAAACAGCAACGGAATTTTCGCGGTTTGTATAGTAATAAGAGGCTTCAGAGTTATCTTTTATTTTAAGACAAGACGCTGCAACCCCAGGAGTATAAACTATTGCAAGCGCATTTTTGTCATTTACTTCTACCTTTGAAACAATTTTTATTCCGTTAAATTTAGGCATTATTTTCTTACCTTATTTTCAGTTTTGTTCAATAATCTTTTAATATTTTCCCTGTGCATAATAATAACGTAAACAGCGCCTAGTGCAGCAAAGCAGATATAATAAATATTTTGGTCAAACATATTCATAAGAATAGGTGCAAGTGATATTGCAATAACAGAGCCTAAAGAAACGTATTTTGATGTATAAGTAATTATTCCCCAAATACCAGCAATAATTAGTCCGACAGGCCAGCAAAGAGCTAATAAGGCTCCAACTCCTGTGGCAACAGATTTTCCGCCAGTAAATCTTAAAAATATTGATTTACTATGTCCTATAATTGCTGCCGTTGCTGCTAATACAGGTGTCATGCCAGTATAATCGATAAAATTAAACCATTTTAACGCAATAAATACAGGTAGTGCTCCTTTTAATGCATCTAATAACATTACCGCAAAAAACCATTTTGTACCCATTATACGTTTTACATTTGTTGCTCCTGTAGAGCCTGAACCTGTTTGACGGATATCTATTCCTTTAAATTTCTTAACTATTAAATATCCCGTAGGGATTGAGCCTATAATGTACCCAATTACTATTACTAATAGAGTTCTTAATATTATGCTAATCATTTTTTTTCTCCCTTTTCTCTTGCCGAGATTTTTATCGGACTGCCTTTAAAACCAAAGGCTTCCCGCAATTTATTTTCTAAATATTTTATATAATTATCTTTTAATAAATCTTCGTTGTTAATAAATAAAATAAAATGAGGCGGTGCTGTTTGAACCTGTGTTGCGTAAAATAATCTTAACCGTTTTCCTCTAATACTTACAGGCGGATTCATTGATATTGCATCCATTATTACTTTGTTTAAAATGCTTGTGGATATTCTTTTTGTTGTTTGTTCATAAACTTCTTTTGTTAATTTATATATATTTACAAGCCTTTGTTTTGTTTTTGCACTGATAAATATTTTAGGAACATAGTTTAAAAACGGCATTTCCTGTTCAATTTCTTTTTCAAATTTATTTATTGTTGATGATTGTTTATCTTCAATTAAATCCCATTTATTTACTGCAAGGATTATTCCTTTACCTGCTTCAACGATAGTACCTGCAATTTTTTTATCTTGATCAGAAATCCCCTCTGTTGCATCAATTACCAATACTGCAATATCGCAATTTCTTATGGCTCTAATAGAACGGTCAACCGCAAACATCTCAACACCCCAATCCACTTTGGATTTTTTCCTAATTCCTGCGGTATCAACTAATATAAATTCTTCACCTTCGTATTTTACTTTAGAATCTATTGCATCACGGGTTGTGCCTGATATATTTGATACAATTACTCTTTCCTTGTTCAAAAGAGCGTTTACAATTGAAGATTTACCGACATTGGGCTTACCTACAATTGCAATACGTATGTTTTGGGATTTTTCTTCTTCCTCTAAATAAGTAAAATCTTTTGTAACAGCGTCTAATAAATCACCCACTCCGCCTGAACCGTGTAAGGCTGATATTGCATAAGGTTCACCTATGGCAAGAGCATAAAAATCATTTACATTAAGGAATTTATCGGGGTCATCAAGTTTATTTACCGCAAGAAAAACCTCTTTAGCGCTTTTTCTTAATACATTAGCAATATCATAATCAATAGGATTTATTCCCTCTCTGCCGTCAACTAAGAAAATTATTTTATCAGCTTCCTCGCAAGCTATTTTTGCCTGTGTATAGATGTTAAGCATAATTTCATCTTCATCACCAGGGATTATTCCGCCTGTATCTATAACAGTAAATTCTTTATCCATCCACTCAACATCAAAATAAATTCTGTCACGCGTAACACCTGCTCTATCATCAACTATAGAGCGTCTTGAGCCTAATAATCTATTAACAAATGTAGATTTCCCTACATTAGGTCTGCCTACTATTGCTACTATTGGTCTATTTGCCACTTAATTAATTCCGTTAACTGCTTTAGATTTATTTTATTACAAATATTTCCTTTATTCAATTTCAGTGTAATCTTTTAAATAATTTTCCATATTAATTTGTAACTTTTTAAATTTATTTATTTCACTGCCAATACAATATTTTTTATCTGAAGAAAAAATAATTACGTTTGTTATATCAATAACCCTCTCATCAAGATTAAAAAAGGATTTATAGTAAACTTTATCAGAGAAATTTCCTTTAAATACAAGATTATTAACAAAATACGATTTGTATTTAGGAAAATATTTTTTAAAGAACAAATTTTTAGGATTTACAAAATCTGGGCTTGCGCACATATTTGAAACGAATATTCCGCCCTTTTTTAAACATTTTTTTACTGCCGTGAAATATTCCTCGGATAAAAACCTTAAATCAATTCCTTCATTATTTGCGACATCGGTAATTATTAAATCATATTTCTTTTTACAATTTCGCAGATATGTTATGCCGTCTTGAAGAATAAAAGTAAATTTATCCGATTGTTTAAAATCAAAATATTTTTCCGCAATATCAACAATATTTTCTTCTAAATCAACACAGTCAATTTCTTTTAAATTGTTAAAAAGAAACTCTATATCATTAATCAGTTTGCCCGAGCCCATGCCGATTACAAGAATTTTCTCTACTTTTGGATTTAAAAGGTATGAAATTAAAAAGTAATTAATATAAGGAAGATTGCCTTTGTAAAACGCTGTTTTAATAATTCCCGCTTGATAAGTGTCTTTATAATGCAAAAACCGCCCAACCTCATTTTCAATAACTTTTATGTTATGGAAATTAGAGTTTAACTCATAAAGCACAGTATCCTTGAACTTTTTATTGTTTATAATTTTTAAAAGTTCATTTTTTGGCTTTTTTATTACTAATTCTTCGGGGATTAAAATATTCATAATTTAATTATTGCATGAAAATTAATTATGAAATTGACCACACAGATTGTCGGTTGTGTTTAACTACCTTTGCGGTATCAAGGTTCAAAAAACAGTTATAATCTGTATGGATAATCATCTTTAAACTCCCAACCGTCATAGTATAGTAATTCTGTACACATATGAGGACTTTTTTTACAATGCGTCATAGCCTTTTCTCTTGAGCTATCGGTATATAAATGGGGCGATACTCTGCCTTTTACATGGTTATCAGGATAGACCTGGGGACAATATATAAAGTCAAATATGTCTTTCCCTAATGTATTTGGTTTTTTTTCTCCGTTAACATCGAAATAAAAATCCATACATCCGCCGTTATAAATATACATATAACTGCCGTCAGACAAATATACATAAAATTTATCATTTGCTCTTTTTGTTTTCATGAAATTTAAATAGGGTAACAAGTACTGTTTTGTAAAAAATTCAGCATCCTGATTAGGTGAATTTGATTCAGCCCAATATTCCCAATCATTTCCGTCAGCTTTTGCTTTAAGATTTGCACTATTTAAAACCGAATACATTTTTTTAATTCTTGTACTTGTTTCACGTTTTTTTGAATTAGCAATAACAGAAGGAATTGTAATTGCGGCAATAACTCCGATAATAACAAGGGTAATGAGAACTTCCGCTAATGTAAAGCCAAACAAAGCTTTATGTCTCGGATTTTGCTTCATTTCGGCAGCGGATTTAGTTTTACTTTGTTGTCGCAAAATTTTTGCCTTAGTGCCGGCTTGCTCCGCTTTACTGCAACTCCGGTCTACGCAAAATCCGCTCCGGGGGGGGGTAAACGCCTATTCATACTTATCTTCCTCTTTTATTATCTTGTATATAATTTTTTATCATTATATCATTTTTATTTCCCGAGGCAAATTTTGTCAATATTCGGGTACTCGCTATAATGGAATGATATTGTGTTAACAAATTTGAGTAAAAAAATGAAATATTTTTCTATTTATTAATTTCCCATAACATTAAATATAATAATTTAAAGTCCTTTTTGTATACGTGGCAAAAAAGAAAGGAGAAAAGCCCATGTATACAAAAGAAGA
>CANQRT010000109.1 GCA_947626325.1 Candidatus Gastranaerophilales bacterium
ATCCCGTACAGTCTTGCGGTAAATGTACGAAATAAAATGTATGAAAAAAAAATCCTGCCCTCATACAGTTCAAAATCATTTGTAATATCAGTCGGAAACATAACCACAGGCGGAGTAGGCAAAACCCCATTTACTTTAGAAATAGCAAAATATTATTTAAGTTTAAATAAAAAAGTAGCAATACTTTCACGCGGATACGGCGGAGAACTGTCTAATAAAGAGCCAAAATTGATTTCAGATGGTTCAGGCGCAAAATACAGTGCAAAAATGGCAGGTGATGAACCTGTCTGGCTTAGTGAAAATTGCAAAGGTGCTTATGTTGTAACCTGTTCAAGCAGAATTAAAGCGGAAAAATTTGTTCAGGCGCAATTTTCACCTGATATAATAATTCTTGATGACGGATTTCAACACCGTAAAATGAGACGTGATTTAGATATACTGCTTGTGGATGCAAAAAATAAATTCGGAAACGCTTATACTCTGCCAGCAGGCCCTTTAAGAGAGAGTTTGCCGAATATAGAACGTGCCGATAAAATTGTGGTTGTTAATAAAAGTTTTGAAACAAAATCAGCGTTAAAATACTGTGATTATTTAAAAAAACGATATAAAAAAGAAATATATATGTGTAAAATAGTTCCTGACTACGCATATAATATTTTTACGGGCGAAAAACTTGAAAAAGAAGAAAAAATAATGGCATTTTCTGCTATAGGTCAAACAGGCGGGTTTTACGATTTTCTAAAAACGGACTATAGGCTCATTGCCGTTTTGGAATTTGAAGACCACCATAATTATGATACAGACGATGTATCTAAAATTATTCATTTTGCACAGGAAGAAAATATTACTCATTTAGTAACAACGGAAAAAGACGCTGTTAAATTAATTGAAGTAATTAACAACATAGAACTTCCCGTAAAAATATATGCACTCAAGTTAAAAGCCTTTGTGGATATAAAAGAGGTCTGCGGAGAATAATGAAAATTCTTGTTGTTAGATACAGATTTATAGGTGATATGATACTAACAATCCCCTTTTTAAGGAATTTAAGATACGCATACCCTAATGCACAAATTGATATGCTTGTTGCGCCAAATTCTGGCGAAGTTATAGAAAACTGCCCTTATGTAAATAATTTTATATATTTTGATACAACAAGAAAGCATAAATACGAAATAGGAAAAGGAGAAAAAAAATCCTTTTGGCATTATGTAAAACTGCTTCGCAAAGAAAAATACGATAAAGCCTACGTATTAAAGCGCTCATTTTCAAGTGCAATGTTGTGCTTTTTAGCAGGAATAAAAGAAAGAATAGGTTATGACAGCGAACATCGAGGATTTCTTCTGACAAAAAGAGTAAAATACGATATAAAAAAACATGAATCAGAGTGTTTTTTTGATGTTTTAAAAGAAGATAATATATTCATAAAAGATAACTATCTTGAAAATTGGATATGTGAATACAATAATCAAAAAGCAGATGAATTATTTATTTTAAATAATATAAATAACCAAAACTTAAAAGCAGTGGTAAGCGTAACTGCTTCAAATGCAGGTAAGGCTTGGGATATAAATAAATATGCACGTATAATTGAATATTTATCAAACGAGAAAGGTGTGCAGGTAATATTTATAGGCGCTCCATCG
The DNA here is from genome assembly GCA_947626325.1 of Candidatus Gastranaerophilales bacterium. GTDB lineage: Bacteria > Cyanobacteriota > Vampirovibrionia > Gastranaerophilales > Gastranaerophilaceae > Avigastranaerophilus. The sequence goes on from CANQRT010000109.1 coordinate 1,647, forward strand.
GATAAAACAATATATGATGAACTGCCGATAAAGGAAAAATTAACAATTCCCGCCGTAAATTTATGCGGAAAAGTAACCTTGAAAGACAGTCTGGCGGTACTAAAAAAAGTTGATTTTATATTAGGCAATGACTCAGGGACACTTCACATGGCATCATCCGTCGGAACAAAAGTAATAGGGTTATATGGCCCTATGCCGTTTGAAAAATGGTGTGCAATCGGGGATGATAATATTTTAATAAAATCGAATTTAGAATGTATGCCCTGCTCACTAAAAGGCAAATGCAAAAATAACAGAGCCTGCATGAAAAATATTACGGTGGAACAGGTAAAAACAGCAATTGATACAATGCTGAATAAACATTTTTCAAAAATCTAAACCCCATGCAAATAATTACCCATAGGCAATTATATATTTTTTTATGTGCCGATTGTAAATATTTTTTGTGATAATATAAAAACTATGAAAGCATATATAATACCGTTAATATTAACTTTATTTGCAGGCATGTCAACGCTTTTAGGCGGATTTATAACATTTTTTGTAAAACGCAACAACTTAAAAGCACTGTCTGTAGGTTTAGGTTTTTCCGCAGGAGTAATGGTATACATAAGTTTGTGCGAACTAATGAATGAAGCTCCGCAGATGTTAAATAATACATACGGAATAATTCCCTCAAAAGCATTAACTTTCGGCGGATTTTTTGCAGGGATAATCATTGCGGTATTAATAGACTATTTTATTCCTGATCATATAGAATCAGATTTTTTAAGCACATCAAAAAAATGCCACCAAAGACATCAAATCAGGCGGGCAGGTTTAATAACAGCAATAGCAGTAACTCTGCATAATTTTCCCGAAGGAATGGCAACATTTTTAGTTTCTTCGCAGGATATAATGCTAGGAATACCTGTTGCAGTAGCAATTGCAATACATAATATTCCAGAAGGTATTGCAATAGCACTGCCGATATTCCATGCGACAGGGAAAAAACGGCTTGCTATATTATATTCATTTGTATCAGGAATATCTGAACCAGTAGGCGGATTAATTGGAGTAGTTCTTTTAAGAACAGTAATGCCGCCGCAGTCAGTAGGAATTATGACGGCAGCAGTTGCAGGAATAATGGTATATATATCTTTTGATACAATGCTCCCTTTAGCGAGAGAATACGGAGAAAATCACCACGTAATAATTGGAATAGTATCAGGTATGCTGATTATGGGATTAGGGTTAATTTTTCTGTAAATTATACTCCATAATATAATCGTCCATAACAAATCCTTCACCTATATCGGTTACAACAGAGTTGATATTTTTAAATCCCCATTTTAAGTATGCAGAAATGGTATTTTTGTTATATTTATTCACTGTTAAATATATAGATTTTTTATTTAAATCTTTTGCAATATTCAAAATATGCTCAAAAGCCTTTTTCCCAAATCCATTATGTCTGAAATCCTTTTTTATATATAGTTTCGATAAAAACAATTTATTATTTTCAGGACAAATCCCAAAATACCCAGCATTTTCGTCATTATATCTTATAATTTTATAGATATAGCCTTTATTTTCAATAGCATATTTAATTGCATCATAGGATTGAAACAAATTCACCATATAATTTATTTGTTCTGAAGTTAACAAGCAAGGCCAGTATTCATGCCAGATTTCCGAAGCTAAAATTGAAAGTTGTTTAATTTGATTATCAGTTTTAATATTTAAAAAATCCATAATTCACTCTATAGGAATGTACGCACTGTAAACAAGGCTGGCAAAGCCCTCAAAGTAGCTTATTTGTGTAGCACTTCCTGTCGGAATGTATACTTTAAACTGATTACAAGGTGGGATAGAAAGCGCATTAGCAACAGCAGATTGAATTACATCACCATGTGTCACAATAATAATTCGTTTGCCTAAATTTTGTTCCACAATATTATTTAATGCCTCAGCTACACGTTTATTAAGTTCAACCGTAGTTTCACCACCCTCAGGCCAGTAATGTTCGGGGTTTTTATGATATTCATCAAGCATATTAGGATATTTTTGTTCAATATCATCAAAAGTCATCCCGCTCCAAACTCCTGCAATTCTGCTTCTTAATTGAGGGATTATCTCAAAATCATGAGAACAAATTTTAGATAATATTTCGGCGCTCTGAACAGTCCTTAATGCAGAGCTGGCATAAATCTTATCAATTTTTAATCCCTTATTTTTAGTCCAGCGTGAAATTTTATCCATTTCATATCTGCCCAAAGCGTTAAGTGCAGGGTATGTTTCATCATCAAAAAGTCTATTTTCTTCGGTATTAATGGTTGCACCGTGTCTTATAAATGTAATTTTACATCTTCTTTTAAATAACATAAGCTGACTCCAATATTATTATACCCAAAATTAACAACTTTTACTAATTTGGCACAGGTTTTATTTTGTAGTACAATATAATAGACGAGAAGATTGGGGAATATAGCATGACAACAGAAACAAATCATTATGACGCAAGTAATATAAGAGTTTTAGAAGGGCTTGAAGCAGTAAGATTAAGACCTGGAATGTATATTGGTTCAACCAGCCAAAGAGGACTTCATCACTGCGTTTATGAAATTGTAGATAACTCAATTGATGAATCACTTGCAGGATATTGCAAACATATAAAAGTAACAATAAATAAAGACGATAGTGTAACCGTAGAAGATGATGGCAGAGGTATTCCTGTTGATATAAAGCCAGAAAGCGGGAAATCCGCATTGGAAATCGTGCATACTGTACTGCACGCAGGCGGAAAGTTCGGCGACGGCGGATATAAGGTGTCAGGCGGACTTCACGGAGTAGGCGCATCTGTCGTTAATGCTCTTTCGGAGAAAATGGTTGTTGAAGTATCAAGAGACGGGTTTGTTCACCGTCAGGAATATATGAGAGGTGAACCTACAGGCCCTGTTGAAAAAATAAGAGAAACAGATAAAACAGGTACAAAATCAACTTTTTGGCCTGATCCTGAAATATTTAAAGAAACAACCGTAATGGATAGAGAAGTTATTTCAAATCGTTTAAGAGAAATGGCATTCTTAAATAAAGGTTTGAAAATTACTTTCATTGATGCAAAAAATGATAATACTGAAGATTTCCATTATGAGGGCGGAATAGGCAGTTATGTTGAATTTTTAAATAAAAATAAAAATGTAATGTTTGAAAAACCCGTTTATATGGATAAAACTATTGACGGTATAGCTGTAGAAATAGCTTTGCAATATACAGATGCATATAATGAGTCGGTGTTGAGTTTTGCAAACAACATAAACACTCATCAGGGCGGAACTCACTTAACCGGGTTCAGGAACGCAATAACTCGTGTATTAAATGATTACGCAAGGAAAAACAACTTATTAAAAGACTCTGACCCTAATGTAACAGGTGATGATGTAAGGGAAGGTTTAACCGCAATAGTAAGTGTTAAATTGAGTGAGCCTCAGTTTGAAGGTCAGACAAAAGAAAAACTTGGAAACACAGAAGCTCAAAGCGCTGTAAACGATGTAGTACGCGAGAAATTCCAAGAATGGCTTGAATTTAACCCAAAAGATGCAAAATTAATAATAGAAAAAATACTTCAAGCGCAAAGAGCTCGTGAAGCAGCAAGGAAAGCAAGAGATTTAACAAGAAGAAAATCAGTGCTTGAAAATTCCACCCTGCCAGGAAAACTCGCTGACTGCTCAAACAGAGAACCTGAAAAATGCGAATTATATATAGTTGAGGGGGACTCTGCAGGCGGAAGCGCAAAGCAGGGCAGAGACAGAATGTTCCAAGCCATACTTC
>CANQRT010000110.1 GCA_947626325.1 Candidatus Gastranaerophilales bacterium
TGTTAATGAAAAGTCGTATTTAATGTTTGAAATAACAATGAAAGGAATAGACTCCACATTATACAATAATAGTGAGATATTTGACCCTTATATACAAGTTGAAAAAAATTCCAAAAAATACCTGCTTCAAAGTCTGCTTTTAGGCAGTGCAAAAAAATATATTAATAAATTAAAAGGCGAAATTTGGGTAAACACTCAATATGCAACGCAAGTTTCTATTGCTTTTATAATCCCAGTTGAAAAATCTTTAATTGAAGATAATCAGGCAGGTTAATATGGCTGATGTTGAACTAAAAAACGTAACAAAAATATTTGATACTAAAGTTATAATTGATAATGTCAGCCTAGAAATTAAAGATAAAGAGTTTTTAGTGCTGGTAGGCTCATCAGGCTGCGGTAAGTCTACACTTTTAAGGATGATAGCAGGATTAGAAGATATAACAAAAGGCGAAATATTTATTGACGGCAAATGTGTAAATAATGTACATCCAAAAGACCGCGATATTGCTTTTGTTTTTCAAAATTACGCATTATATCCGCACATGAGCGTTTATGAAAATATAGCATTCCCGTTAAAAATGCGGAAAATGAATAAAAAAGATATAGATTATAAAGTAAACGAAGCTGCAGAAATACTAGACTTAACAGAGCTTTTAAAGCGAAAACCAAAGCAGTTATCTGGAGGTCAAAGGCAAAGAGTGGCACTAGGCAGAGCCATTGTAAGAAATCCTAAAGTATTTTTAATGGATGAACCTCTTTCAAACCTCGACGCAAAATTAAGGGTGCAAATGCGCTCAGAAATTAAAAAATTGCACGAAAAACTGCAAACAACATTTATATATGTAACCCACGACCAAACAGAAGCATTAACAATGGGCGACAGGATTGCGGTTATTGATAAAGGCATTATCCAACAAACGGGAATACCGCAAGAAGTTTATAATAATCCTAAAAATAAGTTTACGGGCGGATTTTTAGGCTCGCCCTCTATGAATTTTATAGAATGCGAAATAAATAACGGCACTTGCAATATAAACGGCTCAATTCTTGAACTAAACGAAGAACAAAAACAACAGCTTTCTAATTATAATAAAGTTGCTTTAGGTATCCGTCCAGAGCATTTTAACAGCGTTAACGGCAATTTTAACTTTAATGCACCTGTTGAAATTTCAGAGCTTTTAGGCAGCAGTGTTTTAGTTTACTTTAAAGCAAATAATTCACAATGCAGTGCACTGTTAAATGCCGATAATATTATAGGAAAAGAAATAAACCTATCTTTTAATAAAGATAAAATTTTATTTTTTGACACTGTTTCAGGCAGCAGAATTTATTAAATTTTTGCTATTTTTACAAAATTATTAATAATAGCAATAGGGTGAGCAAAAACTCTGTGGAAATCCGATAAAAAGCATATAAATTTAAAAAGTCCGAGATTTTTTTGTCCGTAGCATTTTTTATAGAACAAAACTTCACTATACATTTTATAAAGACGTGAAGTCAGACGTTTTTTAGTGGATTTACCCTCTAAATGATAAATTTTTGCCTCTGGATTAATAAAAATATTCCAACCTGCTCTTTTTACTCGATACTGAAGTTCACTATCCTCATAGTATAAGAAAAAGTCCTCATCAAATCCGCCTATAGTATCAATAACTTTTTTTCTTATAAATAAGTCAGCCCCGCTAATCATTTCAACTTCTTGAACGGTATCTGCAATATTAATTCCTTTAATTTTTTTCTGCTCTATCGGAAAAAATCTGCCAAGTTTAAATGTTTTAACAAGTTTAGATTTTAAAGTTTGAAAATAAAAATGCGACATGGCATGACTGTTATCAGCATTAAATAAATTTCCCCCGCAAGCGCCTATTTTAGGACAGCTTTCCATAAAATCAAATAAAATTTTTACAGCATTATTAATTAACAGCGTATCAGAATTTAAAAGAAAAACATACTTGCCTTGAGAGCGAGCAATAGCAATATTATTAGCCCTGCCAAACCCTGAATTTTGCTTGTTTTCAATCAAAATAACCTGCGGAAACTCTGTTTTAATCATTTCGCAAGTGTTATCGGAGGAATTATTATCGACAACCCAAACATCAAATTTTACATCTTTTGTCTTTTCAAAAACAGATTTTAGGCAATTTTTCAACAGTTCAGATGTATTATAAGAAACAAGAATTATTGAAACATCAATATTGCTCAAGTATTATTCCTTTATAACAATTAAATTATTAGCAATTTTCATTTTGCAAGTAGGCAAAACAACATCTTGAAGCCCATTAGCTATACTTATAACACTTCTAGCCGACAAAGTAACATCTTCACCTTTATATGTAAAAGTGTAATCGGTATCTCTATCTGATCTAATTGTAATCTGACTCATAATATCTCCTTAATCTATAATTCTTCTACCCTCGATAGCTTTAGCAAGAGTAATTTCATCTGCATACTCTAAATCGGAGCCTACAGGCAGTCCGAAAGCTATTCGTGTTATTTTTATATTAAAGGGTTTTAACAATTTTGCAATATATAAACCTGTAGCTTCACCCTCCACCGACGGGCTTAATGCCAGAATAATTTCTTTAATATTTTCATCTGAAGCACGTTTCAGCAGTTCTTTAATTCTAATATCTTCAACCCCGATGCCGTCTAAAGGTGATAAAGTTCCTTGAAGAACATGATATAAGCCTTTATATTCACGTGTTTTTTCAATAGCAATTAAATCCTTAGTTTCTGCAACAACACAAATTACAGACCTGTCTCGGCGGGTATCAGAGCATATTTCACAAGGATCTGAAACCGACATATTAAAACAAATACTGCAATAGTGAATATTTTCTTTAGCATTAACAAGAACTTGAGAAAAACGCTCAACTTCACCCAGCGGCATTTTAAGCAAATGAAAAGCCATTCTCTGTGCAGATTTTGGCCCTACACCTGGGAACTTTTGAAAAAATTCTATTAACTGAGCTAAAGGTTTTGTATATTCCATTAGAATAATCCTGGAATATTTATACCAGCAGGTACAATCCCTTTCATTTTATCCTGCATTTTCTTTGAAGCATCATCAGTTGCTTTTTTCATTGCTGTTGTAATTAAATCTTCAAGCATTTCAACAGTTTCATCATCAACAGAGTCGGGATTTTCAGCATTGATTGCTTTTTTTGTCAGTTTTATTGATTTAAATTTACCTGTACCATTACAAACTACAACTACTGCACCATCTGCAGCTTCAGCTGTAACCTCTGCATTATCTAATTCTTTTTGAGCATCCTGCAATCTTTTTTGCATTTGCTGTGCTTGTTTCATCATCATTGCTAAATTCATAAATTAAACTCCATATCACATAACCTACTGCAATTATTATAAAACAAGCACTTTTACTTAGCAAGATAATTTATTTATCCATTAGTTCAGATAACCTTAATTCTGTTTTTCTTTTATGTTTTATTCTACGTTTTGGTTTTTCATTTTCCCCGCAGTCAAATGCACATAATCCCACAGGAGTTCTCTCTGCGGTTTCCAGCATTAATATTTCTTTTACAAAATTAACTATTTCACTCATATATTCCTGCCTCTCTCTACGATATAAATAATAAACTTTTTTTATTTTATTTTTAACCTCCAATTATGCTATATTTGTTGCTATGGAAAATTTTTATGAAATTAATTATGAAAATAATATGAAGTCGCTTAATTTGGCTTTTGAATACTGCAATACTGATTTTTCAGACTTTGAAATATTTGAAACCTTAAAAAATGCTGACGATATTAAAAAACAACTTTGTATTTTAGAATTAACCAATATAAACTCCCAACAGGAGGCTGATATTCTGGTATTTAATTTAACAAATCAATCAGGCCCCGTTAGAGAAGTTTCTTCTTACAAAATTCTTGATTTAATTAAAACTGAACACTGTAATGGTTTTTTTCAAACACAACAAATTCTTGATACTTTTATAAAGGCAGTAACAGATATAAATCCCTCTGTTTCAAGAAATGCTGTTGAAATTATTAAATTTGTTAAAAATTATCAATACATATATGAGTGTTTAATTAAATCAATAAACACAATACTTAAAACCAATGAACTTGAAGCTAAAAACCGCTCATACGTACAAAATAAGAAAAATTTTGCGCTGTATTGGAGCCTTGAAGCAATAATAAGTCTTGCTGAAAAAATAACCTCAGGTGATGAATTAGTAAATATTTTAAATAAAACCGCACTATCCAGCGATTATACAATTCGTGAAAAAACTGCAAAAGCAGGAAGTATATTTAAGCTGAAAAACATTTTAGAACTGTTAAAAAACGATACAAACATATATGTTCAAAATTATCTTATGGTATAATTTTTTCCGTAAAAGAGGGTAATTATGTTTTTCTCAAGGTTTAATAGGTTTTTAAAATATTTTGGCAGAGGATATAAAATAAAATTAGTCTACTTGTTTTTTATGGCATTTATGACAAGTTTACTTGAATTTCTTACGGTTGTACTGGTATTTCCATTTATAATGATACTGGTAAACCCTGGCAGAGTAGCTGATAACCCAGTTGCGGTTTATTTTCAAAAAACATTTCATATAACAGGCACAAACAATATGATATTACTTATCGGAGGCTTGATTGCTCTGATAATTATCATAAAAAACTTATATTCAATACTTATTACATATTTACAAAATAAAATGATAAGCGAATGGGGATTAAAAATAAAAGATAAAATGCTCTCTTTTATCCTTTATGCGCCTTATGAATCCGATTTAATAAGAGGCAATACAAATATAGTATCTAAAATAACCAAAATTATTGATGATGTAATGCTTTATTACGTATTTAAATTAATTGGATTTATCTCAAATACGCTTGTTATAATATTAGTTTTTTCAATTTTAATGTTCTTACTTCCGATGTTTACATTAATAGCAGTAATATTTTTCACTCTTACAGGTACTCTGCAGAGTGAAATATTCAGGCGGTGTTCAGAAAACCTTGCAATAAAAAAATTAAAGCTTACTCAAGGTCCTTATGAAAGTGTAATGAACAGCTTTGCATATATGAAAGATATTAAAATTAACGGATGCCAAAAATTCTTTTTGGAATTTTTCGACAGGACTTTAGGAAAAATTATTCCATATAACGAAAAGCTGACATTAATCCCTTTAATCCCGCAGTATATTATAGAAATAATTTTTATATTAACAATGATAATACTGTGTTTCGGCATACTTGCAAAATACGGAGAAAATCCGTCTAATGTATTGGTATCATTAGGTGTTGTAGCTATTGCCATTTACAGGATTGTACCTCAAATATATAAAAATCAGGTATATTTAAACTACATAAATATAAATACGGTAAAAATGGATCAGCTTTTAAGCATGTATGAAGAATACAAAAAATATGATTATCCAAACGATA
>CANQRT010000111.1 GCA_947626325.1 Candidatus Gastranaerophilales bacterium
CGAACCAATCCCAAAACTGTATTATTTAAAATTGCCTGTAATCCTGGAAGAAATGTATAAACCAAAAAATAAAGCACAAAAATATTTCTTCATATACAATAATCCTGCATTTAAGAAAAAATATAAAGAAGGACGGTATACAGAACAAGAATTATTAACAAAAATGATAGAAGATAACAGATTATATAACAATGCAGTAAAATAACTTTAAATTAAAAAAAATTCATGATTTAATTTAAGAGTAAAATCCGAGAATAGCGAAATGATAAAGATATTAAAAACGGAAGAAAATAATAAAAGACTTGCACAATTAAGTATAAATGAAGCTGTATCAGGTTCATGGTTCAGCTTGATTAACCCTACAGAAGAAGAAATAAAGCAAGTATCATTAGTGCTAGGCTTGGAAGAAGACTTTTTAAGAAACTCTTTAGACTTAGATGAAAGATCACGTATTGAAATAGAAGACGGAAATGTATTAATCATAACGAACTTGCCAATAATGACAGACGATGGTTCATTTGATACATTGCCAATGGGTATAATATACACCCCAACGTCAATCATGACAGTATGTTCAAAGGATAATAATATTTTATCATCTTTTAACGAAACAACATCATACAGCTTTGATACAAGAAACAAAACAGAATTTATGTTAAAGATACTTTATCGGTCGGTAAAGTTTTATTTAAAGTATTTAGATGTAATAAACAGAACAACAGAAAATATAGAAACAGAACTTCAAAAAGCAACTAATAATAAAGCTCTGTTTCAATTAATGGAAATCCAAAAAACGCTTGTATACTTTTCAACAGCACTAAAGGACAACGATATAGTGCTGCAAAAGATATTAAGAATGACAAATTCAAACTCAATGAACTATATAAAAACAACGGAAGAAGATCTTGATTTATTAGAGGACGTAATAATAGATACCCGTCAGGCAATAGAAATGGTAGATATGCACCGAATGATTTTAGAAGCAATGATGGAAGGTTTTGCATCTATTATCAATAATAACTTAAACCTAGTAATGAAGTTTTTAGCAGCAATAACCATAATAATGTCAATCCCGACAATGATAGGCGGATTATGGGGAATGAACGTAAAGGTACCATACGGTAATAATCCTTACGGATTTTTAATAGTAGTTGCTTTATCAGTAATAACCTCCATAGCTGTTGTATTTTATTTTAGAAAAAAAGGTATGTTCTAAGAAAAGGCAAGACAATTGAAAAATAATTCAATATTAGTAATATCAAATAATAAAGAAGTAAGTGATTTAATTATCGGAAAAATAAATTTACTTAGAGAATGTGATAAGATAAAATCCGTAAGTTATATAGAAACTATTTCGGAATTAAACTCATCACAGCCAGCCTTGATTATCTTATATCATGGAATGACAGATACAATAAGAATAGTAAAAGAGATAAGGAAAATAAAATCCTTAAATAAAGTTCCAATAATCTTTGTAATGGATAAATTGGAAGAAAATTCATTATTTTATGCATTCGATAACGGAATAGATGACTTCTTCTTTTTAGAAGATTCAGACGCAATAATATTGACCAGAATATTTTTAACCCTGCAGAAATCAACCTTATATAAGCAGATAGAAACAAATGAAGAAATACTAATCAATGAAAACATAATAGACCGTCAAACGGGTATATATACAAAAGATAGCGGTGCTCGCATAATAAGCAGAATTTTTGCAAAAATCAAAACCGAAAATATACAAAACAGTGTATTTATATATTTTAAACCGATATCTAAAGATAATAAGATGATAAATATAAATGGAGTAGGCAAAAAAATAAAAGAACTGCTAAGAGATGACGATATAATCGCATACGGAAAAGGCAGCGGATTTTATGCCGTTGTATTTGAAGCAGGACAAGCAGGAACAAAATCAATAATAAACAGAGTAAGTAAAGCTCTTGAAAATGATTGTATAATATATGCTAACGCTGCTGAAATAACAACCTCTTTTGAAAAACTTGAATTATTGCTCTATACAAATATGAAAAATCAATTGCAAAAAGGAAAGACAGTTGAATATATTGAATATGAGAATGAAAACAAAAGTACAGAAAATTATAAAATAAATAAAACACAAAATGAAACAATAACACCTGAAGTTCCAAATAATCAAATTGAACAAATCCAAAATGAAGATGAAGCAGATGAGGAAGAAATAGTAACATTGGAACAAGAAGGACAAGAAGTACAAGACACTAAAGCAAACGAAACAGAAGTAATTGAATGAAACAAAAGCGTAAAATATTAATATCATCGTCAGCAAAGGAAAGTATAAAAGAAAGCGCAAAACTTGCCTCAGAACTTGGTTTAGGAATGGAAATAAGCAGAGTTCCTTTGTATAGGGAAGAAAATCTGACATTACAAGATACTATAGATGAACTAAAAGAAGAAATAAAAGAATTTAACGGGAGAATAACGTTTCACGCCATGTTTTCAGATGTAAACGTATCCTCGCAGGATATAGTATTAAGGAAAATTTCAAGACAAAGATGTATGGAGTCATTTGAAATAGGTAAAGCCATAAATGCTGATACAATACTGTTTCATAGCGGAAACAAAGGCACAAAACATTATGGTTCAATAAAACAGTTCAAAAAAAATTTTATAGCATTTTATAAAGACTTTATAAAAGAATTTGAAACCGCAGGTATAACTGCAGTAATAGAAAATGTTTTTGAAACAGAACCTGATTTTTGTATTGAATTAGTAGAAGGTGTAAATTCACCAAATTTAAAACTTGCATTAGATGCAGGCCACGTAAATTTATATTCACATAAAACTAAGGTTGTTGAATGGATAAAAAAGTATGGAGAAAGACTTTATCACATGCACATTCATAACAATTACGGCGAAAATGATGACCATTCCAACTTAAATAACGGGCAAGTTAACTATAAAGAAGTATTTAATGAACTGAATGAGTCAGGTTTAAATCCAAATATAGTCCTTGAAATGTTTTCGGAAGATGACATCAGAAAAAGTTTAAAATTAATGAGCGAACTTAATTTCTTTAAGCCCGAAACCATTTAAGTCAATTTGAGCAGAAGTTGAGTCAATAGATACAAGTAAAGATTTTTCCTCGTTATAATCAATACTCCAAGTCCCAAGAAATAAAGGAGCTTTATCCGTAAAAGCATAGGCATAAACAATAAGTCTATCAGGATTATTTTTATCCCAGCCAATAGGGAATATATCCCATAAGTAATCTTTTAAATCAATATTTTTATTTTTTCTCCACCAATAGATAATGGCTTCTCGAACTGCAGTTAGACGTTTCCAGGATTTAGAATTAAAATCATAAATAATAACATTAGTCTGCCAAGTTTGCACAAAATTAGAACCGATTTTTTCTTTAAAAGCAATTTTTGAACTATCTTTAGACCAATCAATAGGAAAGAGCGAGACAAAGCGGGTATCAACAAAATCATCCATACCTACAGAAACAATAGGTGTAACATCTCCCTGCATAACATTTGTTGAATATAAGATATCGTAAGGATTTTCATTATTAGTAACAGGAATGAAGTATGCCGCAGCAGAGGTTTGAGAAAATCTAGGGTAAAAGAAACATTTAGTATAAACCATTTTTGTTTTATCTGGTGAAAGAATACCTGCAGAAGCAGCGACTCTGTTTGAAACGATTTTAGAAAGGTCAATATTACGCTGTCCTGGAGGATTATTATATCTTACTGCTCTAAATTGAGGCTCTGGCAGAATAATATCACCAACAGGAGTAAAATCAGGTTTTGGGATAACAAAATCCTGTCTTTTCTTATCAGCAGCTGCTTTATAGTAATCATCCATAAAAACAGGCAGATTAGATTTATCAATATTTTTATAATCCACTCTTTTAGAAGGCGGTAAATGGAATTTTTTCCTAAATTTTTCATTGAAAGTTGGTTTTTGCACATTAGAAGATTGATTTAATACCTCATCCGCAAACGAAAAAACCGCAGAAGAAAAAATACAAATAAGCAAAATTAAAATTTTAACGCGCATTAAACAAGCCCCTCTTTAACCGCTTGAATGGTAGCTTGGGTTCTATTTTTAACATAAAGTTTTTGTAAAATACTATGCACATGAGCTTTAGCAGTAGAAAGAGTAATAACTAATTTTTTAGCGATTTGAGCATTATCAAGTCCTTCAACAATCAGCGCTAAAACTTCAAGCTCACGCTCAGTAAGCCCATAAGTATTTTTAACCGAACCAGAATTATTTTTTTGAACTGCAGAATAATCAGGAGCTGAATTTTTCTTAACGCTTGATAGAACAAGCCTTGCAATAGCAGGGTCAAGCCAAGCAGTACCCTCTGCAACAGCTTTAATTGCAGTAATAAGCTGTTCTTCATTAGCCCCTTTCATAATATATCCATCAGCACCAGCCGAGAGCGAATCAAAAACATCATCCTCACTTTCTCGTGAAGTGAAAACCAATATTTTCATATCAGGAATAGTTTTTTTAATTAAAGCAGTAGCTTGAATACCGTCAAGTTCAGGAAGTCCGATATCCATTAAAACAACATCAGGTTTAAGTTTAAGTGCAAGATCGACACCCGTTTTTCCGTTATCAGCCTCGCCAATTAATTCAATATCACTGCAGTTTTCAAATACAAGAGATAGCCCTAATCTAACCATAGTATGGTCTTCAACAAGCAAAACTTTTATCATATCCATAAAGTTTCCTCTTTCTTAGGCTGAACCGCATTAAGTAAAACAAAGAAAAACTCGCTGCCCTTACCCTTATCACTTTCAAGCCAAATTTTACCGCCATGGGCATCAATAATCTGCTTTGAAAGATATAATCCAAGCCCAGTACCAATAGAGCGTTTCTCTTGTGTTCCTTGCGAAAAACGTTTAAATAATTTAGGAATATCTTTTTTATAAATTCCCTCACCATTATCTTTAACAGAAAATCTAACATCTTCGCCGTCAATTTGAGCGTTAATTTCAATTAAACCGTTATCCTGTGTATATTTCACTGCATTACCAAGCAAATTAATAATAACACGGCGAAGTTCATTTCTATCAGCGCAAATATAAGCAGAAGCAAGATTAATAAAATTCTTTGTTATTGTCTGATGTTTAGCAGAACTTATTGGTTCAATTTGATTAATACATTCTTCAATTAAAGGTTCAAATGGAAATGCAGTAATAACAGGTTTTAATCTTCCCGCTTCATATTTATAAACTTCTAGCAGAGTATTAATAAGCCCGAGCATATCTTCGTTGCTTTTTTTCATAGTAGAAAGCAGCATATTTTGCTTATCGGAAAGCTGACCAAGCTTACCATTTAAAAAATATTCAAGAGTTTGAATAGCAGCTAATGC
>CANQRT010000112.1 GCA_947626325.1 Candidatus Gastranaerophilales bacterium
TACAAAAATTACACAATGACAAGCCTTATATTCGGTTTACGAACAGGTATGCTTAATTTGTCTAATACTGGGGAAATAAGTACGGTTGTAACTTTTAATAGCAAAAAATATAACCATCATATCTATCTTTCTGCGTATAAATTAGGAGTCCTTTTTGGTCAAGATAAAGATGCTTTGGTTAAATTACTGCAAGCTACAGGAGTATCGTTATGACAAATATACAATTAAAAGAAGTCGCAATATATTCATTGGATGGTTCAAAAAGAAGAATCATTACATTTGAAACAGGAAAACTTAATATTATTTATGGAGCTTCTCAAACAGGGAAGTCAGCCATAATACCAATAATTGACTATTGTTTATGTTCAAAAACAAATAGAATTCCTGCAGGTACAATAAGAGAAAATTGTTCAGCCTTTGCTATAAGTTTATTTTTAGGAGATCAATATTTATTAATTAAGAGAATTGGAGATGCAGATCCTCAAAAAGTTTTATATGCCTACTCTGAACAAGGTTTAAGTAGTTTTAATGAAGATAATTGGCTTCCAACAACACGAGATAAATTTAAGTTGCATTTAAATAATGCATTAGGTATTTCCTTTTCTGAAATTGCAAATGAAAATAGTGATAATGAAAATGATAACTCTGGTAGACCAAGCTATAGAGATTTAGTTTCATTTAATTTTCAACCACAAAATATTGTTGCCAATCCCAACTGTCTTCTTTATAAAACAGATATATACAAATATCGTAGTCGGCTCCAAAAAATATTTGACTATGCTATAGGAGCCCAATCTTCAAAACAATTATATGATGATATTCAAAAACAAGCTCTCGAAATAGAATTAAAAAATTATCAAAAAGAAAAAGATGGTTTAATAAAATACAATCAAAAAATTATAAATAATAGTGAAGCATTATTACTTAAAGCTGTTGAGTATGGTTTATTAGATAAAGAAACACACATAAATACCGAAGATATTGTTAGTATACAAAATTTGTTGCAAAAAATTTCAGAAAAAAATATTGGCGATATTCAGTTGAGTGAAGAATCAGATCAAATTATTGCTGAAAAAATTCAGGATTTAATAAATAAATCTGATAAGTTATTAAGTGAAATTAGAGGTTTAAAACAGGAGCGCAATAATATTTCAGAAATTTTAGGACTTGAAAAAGAATACACAAGACATTTAGAAGAAGAGAAATCAAGACTTAAAATTGCAGAATTTATTAAGGATTTTTGTACAGAAAATCAAAATGATACTTCAGTAATTGAAGATGTTAATGCCTTATACAATAATTTAGTACATATAGAGCATACTATAATAGAACGTCATCTTAATGAAAAAAGTGCATATGAAGCAAAATATACTGCAATAATTAATGAGATTAACGAAAAATCAAAAATACTAAACTCAATATTAAAAGATAAAGATACTTTAGAAGAAAAAACAAGAGGGAAGTCGATATTAGAAAATGTATACGTTAATATCATTGGTCAAGCACAAAAATACATGTCTTTAATGAAAGATGAAAACGAATTGGATGAAAAAATTCAAAATATACAGCAACAGATAAACAAATATACTCATAATATTGAGGAAAGTAGAAAAAAATGTTTAACATCTATTGTTAATAAATCCAATTCTTATGTACCTTTGTTTGCAGAATTTGATAAAATATCCGAATTTACAAAGGAGGATTTAACAGTTAAAGTTCAGAAGAAAAGCGAAATAGGTTCTCATTACTTGTGGGAAACGGGTAGTGGATCAAATTGGGTTGCATACCACCTTGCTTCTTTGCTTGGATTTCAACGGCATTTTATTAAAATTCAATCACCAGTATTTAATTTCTTAATCTTTGACCAACCGAGTCAAGTCTACTTTCCAAAAACAAATTCATATTTAGGTGCAAAAGTAGATTACAATACTCAGGAAAAAGAAAAAGCTAAAGATAAAGGATTATCTGATTTAGAATGTGTACAAGAAATGTTCAAAGTAATGAGTAAAGCTATCAATGATAATAAAACAATCAAAAAATCTACAATCATAGATGATGATGGAAATGAACAAATAGTTGAAGAAATCGAAGATAGCAAATTGCAAGTAATAGTATTGGATCACGCAGGACCAGATGTATGGCTTAACCAAGAAGGTATAACGGACATTAATTATTTAGACGAATGGTCAAAAGAAAATCCTTTGGTTCCGCTTTCTTGGATACAAAATTAAAGGACATTTTATGGATGTTTATATATTAGGAGCGGGAGCATCTAAATCTTATAATAAATCTAAAACTGGTGTAAGAATGCCTTTGGCTAAGGATTTTTTTAAAACATATAATAGTTTGAAAATCTCTGAGGACTTAAATGTAGTTGTCACACATGTATTGTCCTATTTGAAAGAATATAGAAAAATGGATTATATAGATTTCATGAATTTTAATGAGGATATTGAAGCATTTCTTACTGAAATAAATGAAAAATTATATAGCTTGGTTTCAAAAGAAAATATATCATATGATGAAAAAGAAAGTGCTTTATATTTGGATGGTGCATATAACCAACTGATTTTTTTGTTTGAAGGAGTATTAAATGAAATACAAAATGGTGAAAAATGTCCATACTATACAAAATTACTGGAAAAAAGCCATAAGGATGATGTTTTTATAACTTTCAATTGGGATACTTTGTTAGATAGGGTTTTGTGGGAAAGCAAATTATGGTCTCCAGAGGATGGTTACGGAATTACATTTGCTGCCTTTTATAATAATGAATGGCAAGATACTTTAGATTTAGATAAGTCCAAAGTTAAATTATTGAAATTGCACGGTTCTACAAATTGGATCATACCATATTTTGGTTATAATTTTGTAAACCTGCAGAAACATAGAGACTTTGTGTACTATAAACAGGAAAAAGACAAATCTTTTATGTATTGTTATATTGATTCAATTAATAAATATAAAACATATAAAGATAGATATAAAAGTGGTTATGCCCCATTCTCATATTATTACTATCCGCCTGATATACCTTTACTTCCAAATGGCATAGAAGAAAATGAAAAAATAATAACACATGGTATGAATATGAGTTTTTCTGGAACAAAATTTTATACAAAAATTTCTTCTGGAATTGATAAAACGACGTCAATGCCCTTAATTATTCCACCTGTAAAAAATAAAGATTATTCGATTATTGGTGGTATTTTTGAACGCATATGGGAAGATGCCCTGAGTCAATTATGCAAAGCAGATAAAATATATATTATAGGATATAGTTTCCCTACTACAGATACAAAATCTTGGGATTTAATACACAAAGCTCAAGAGATAAGAAAACAACCTTTAAATATAGAAATAGTTAATCCTTTTCCTGATGACTTAGCCAAGAAATTTTATGAAACTTTCGGAAATAATATAAATTGTAAAATAAACAGATCTACTTTTGCGGATTTTATTCTTTAACATCTCCATCTCATTGTTAATTTAATCTTGTTCTGTATGTTAAATTACAACCACATTATTTAATTTCAAATTTTTAATATCATCTCTTGTAACAAGTGAAAATTCATGCGGCGGTGAAGGTAGTAACCACGAACATTGTCACCACCATACAGACGGACATCACTGTCACGGATAAATTTAAAAATAAGATTACACAATTAACAAATTAAACTGAACTTTACAATTTTCTAAGATAAAATTAAAATAAAAATATATTAAAAATGGAACTATGAAAATAAAACCGAATGAACAGCAATTAAAGTGTATAACTACGCTTGACGGCCCAGTTATGGTACTTGCAGGTCCTGGAACGGGCAAGACATTTACAATTATTGAGCGTATTAAATATATGATTGAAACAGGTATAAAACCTGAGTCAATATTATGTTTAACATATTCTGAAGCTGCCGCAAATGAAATGAAAGGCAGATTAGTTAACAATATTGGTGCTAAAGCCTCTGCTGTTGTTGTAAACACCTATCACGCTTTTTGTAATGAGATTATAAAACAAAACCCTTATGAGTTTGAATTATTAGACGGAGTCAGCCTTATTGATGACATTACAAAAAGAGATATTATGAAAGAAGTTATTGATGAGATAAAACCTCAATATTACAAAACAAAATGGGGGGATTCTTATTATTACATTCCAGAACTTTTAAATGCGGTTGACGAAATAAAGTCAAACAGAATTACAAAAGATGACTATTTTAACACTCTAAACACACATAAAGAATGGATGGGCAAATTAAACGAATTAACTCGAGAATACAAAGAACGTGAAGAAAAAGGAAAACTTGTTCAAACATTTTTAAAATCCTTAGACGACCATAAAAAGAAAATGGGGAAAGCTTCTGAAGCTTGGGATATATATGAATGCTATGATATAAAATTAAAGAAGAATAATTTAATTGATTTTAATGACATGATATGTCTTGTACTTGACGTATTTGACTATAAACAAGACTTTTTAGAACATATTGCTGAGCAGTTTAAATACTTTTTAGTAGATGAATATCAAGATACAAACTATTCGCAAAACAGTATTGTATTTAAACTTGCACAGGGAGCGAAAACTGATAATATTTTTGTTGTTGGTGATGACGATCAAATTATTTACGAATTTCAAGGTGCAAAAACAGACACTCTGGAAAAGTTTTTATTAAAGTATCCTCAAACAAAAGTAATCTGCCTTAATGAAAATAATCGTTCCACCCAAAATATTTTGGATTTTAGCTATAAGGTTATTTCTCAAGACAAATTACGACTTGAAAATAACCCTAAATTTAAAAATTATAATATTTCAAAAAAGTTAACTGCAAAGAATGAAAACATAATCCCGCTAAATAAAGCAATACAAGTACACACCTTTGCCGATATTAAGCAGGAAAATAATTTTATTGTTTCAAAAATAGAAGAATTAATTAACTCAAACGACTGCCCTGTATCAAATGGCGAAAAGGATTTATCTAAAATAGCAGTGCTTACAAGAGATAATGCTGAACTAAATGAGTTCGCAAAATTACTTGAAGCAAAAAATATTCAATATCAAATTAAAGCAAATAAAAGTATATTTGATATAAATTCTTCAATTATAGTTTATTTTTATTTGCAGGCACTGGAAAATTATCAAATGTACTCTGATAAATTGTATGCACTTTTAATATCAGAACCGTTCAATTTTGACATTGAGGATTATAATTTCCTTTTAGAAAAATCACGAATTAACGGAAAAGACTTAATTACAAATATCAATGAAAATTTAAAATCAAGAGAATGGAAAAATAGGCAGACTGTTGAAAATTTTATATTCAATTTTAATTTTTTAAGGATGTATAAA
>CANQRT010000113.1 GCA_947626325.1 Candidatus Gastranaerophilales bacterium
ACACAATCGGTGGTAAAAAATTTGAACAACAAGTATATGCATATCCAAATGCAATATACGGTCATAACCAAGTTGTTGGTGAAAGAAATAACGGTATATTCTTAGGTGATGATTCAAGAACTGGATTTAGCGGAATACCAGTAGCTGACGGAATGCCCGCAAGCAGCTGCGGCTGCCAAGACGGCGCAATGACAGGAGCTGCTGCACCTATGCCATGTTTAGACGATGCACCTTATATGAACGGTATACCTGTTGACAGAAGCCCTAAAAACATTGACGGAGCAGGATGTCCTGTACAAATTCACACAAATACAAGTATGGATGTTATGCACCGCTCATTAGAGCCATTTGAATATTCTTCATCTACTACAGGAGGAGCAGCTCCTTTGGTAAGTTCTTATGAAGATGTACCAGACGGTTACTGGGCAAGCTGTGATATTAACAAATTAACAGATAACAACATACTTGCAGGTTATCCTGACAGAACATTTAAACCCAACTTACCTGTATCAAGAATGGCTACTATGGTAGTTAAAGGTTTTAATCTTGATGATAATGTAACTTGCCCAAATAATATGTTCAGTGATGTACCTCAATCACACTGGGCTAATAAAACAATTGCAAAAGCAGTTTCTAACGGTATAATGGCAGGTTATCCAAACAATATGTTTAAACCTAACCAGCCTATATCTAGAGCAGAAGCATTTGCTATAATGGCAAAAGGTATAAACTGCCCAATGGATGATTGCAAAGCTGATGAAGTATTAAGTCAATACTGTGACGGAAATACTGTTCCTGGCTGGGCAAAAGTTCCTGTTGCAAAAGTTCTTGAATCTGGCGGAATTTCAGATTTCCCAAAAGCTAACGAAATTTCTCCAAACAGAGATGCAAGCCGTGCCGAAGTTGCTTCAATGTTAGAAAATGTTAGAGTAGCTTTAGGCTACAGCAAAGATGATAAAGTAACTGCTGATTGCGGATGTGCGCCTAAAAAGGCTTTCTATCAAAATGAAGAAGTAGTTACTATTCCTACATTGCAATTATCTTTCAGTGATGAGATAAGTGCTAAATCAGCTAACATCGGCGACAGATTTTCTGCAATTACTATAGATTCTGTAACTATTGACGGAGTTGAATTCCCTGCAGGTTCTAAAGTATACGGTAAAGTTCTTGAAGTAGTAAGACCTACTAAACACTGCCAAGGTGCTTTAAAATTATCTTTTGATACTATCAAAAATGGTAAATGTAAAGCTCAATTACCTAACCAAATCTTAACAGCTCAAGTAAATAGAATTAAGAAACCTAATGTTGTAGCTAGAGTTGTTGAATTCCCATTCACCTGGGTTGGTGGTCTGTTAGGTGATGTTGGTAGAACCGTTGGTGGTGCAATAGTTAGTGCTTCTAATGCCGTTGAACAAGTTGTTTCAGGCGTTGGTGTTGGTACTGGTGAAATATTCCAAGGTCAGTTTAAAGCTGCTGGAAGAAGCTATGTCGACGTAGGTAAAGCTATTGTTACTGCTCCTGTTGATTTAACAAGAACTGCTTTGTCAGGTACAATGGGATTGTTCCAATATACTGGCGATGAAATCAGCTATCTTGTTGATCCTAACGGCATGAAGGTTTCTTCAGTTAACCCGAAAGAAAAAGTCACAATTGCTTTCGGCTGCCAAGAACAATAATTAAAATTATCTCTATAGAGGTGCAAAAGTCCCCGCGAATACTCGGGGGCTTTTTGTTTGTAATATTTTTAAATTTACATATAGTCAGTTATAGTGTAAAATTATTTGTAATAAAGGGGGTTTTATGGCAGATAATAATGAAATAATTAAGTGCCCTGCTTGCGGATGTGATATGGAAAAGGTATTTATGCCATCATCAGGTATAAATTTGGATGTTTGTACTAAAGGCTGCGGAGGCATATATTTTGATAACAGAGAATTAAAAGCATTTGATGAACACAATGAAGATATATCACCGTTAGAAGAATTATTCAAAAATAAAAAATTTAAACATGTTGATGAGACAGAAACTAGGTATTGTCCAATTTGTGGCAGTACTATGGTAAAAAATTATGCAAGTCCTAAAAAAGAAATTCAAATTGATGAATGTTATAATTGCGGCGGTAAATTCCTTGACCATGGTGAATTAAATAAAATCAGAGATGAATATAATTCGATTGAGGAAAAAAATAAAGATGGGAATAAGGAATTTTATACAAACTATATAAATGAAAATATAGAACCTGATTCAAAGGAAAAATTTTATAAAGAATTAAATTCAAAAGGTTCTGACGAAATGAATAAACATATTGAAAATATAAATCTTTATGATATACAGAAACGTTTACCATATAACAAAAGAATAAGTTATAAAAAATTATCTTCCTTTATTGATTACATTATATTTAATCTTAATTCAAAATAATCTAAAAAGCCCCAAAAGGGGCTTTTTTAAATATCAATTTTTTCCATTAATTCATCAGATATATCAAAGTTTGAATATACATTTTGAATATCATCGTGTTCTTCAAGTTTTTCCATTAATCTGAGAATGTTGGTTGCAATTTTTTCATCGGTTACTTCTATTGAATTCTCAGCTATTCTTGTAAGCTCTGCAGTTGTTCCTTTAAAACCGTTTTTTTCGAGTGTTTCAACGCAAGTTTGAAAATCCTCGGGAGAAGTAATAACCTTATATACTTCATCTTCTTCAACAACATCTTGAGCATTTGCTTCAATAGCAGCTTCAAATAATTTATCAAAGTCAGTATCTTCTTTAGGAAATTCAATAGAACCGACCTGCTTAAACATCCAGCCTACACAACCTGTTTCACCAAGGTTACCGCCGAATTTTGTAAAATAACTTCTTATATCACCCGCTGTGCGGTTGCGGTTATCTGTCATTGCTTCGATAAATATAGCTGTTCCGCCTGCGCCGTAACCCTCATAAGTTAATTCTTCAACATTATCAGCTCCGCCTGCACCAGAACCCTTTTCTATAGCCCTTTTAATATTATCGTTTGGAAGTCCCGCTGCTTTTGCTCTATCAATAGCAGTTCTTAATCTAAAGTTACCAGCAGGATCAGGGCCTCCAAGTTTTGCTGCAACTATTAATTCTCTTGAATACTTTTGAAAAGCAACGCCTCTTGCTGCATCTACCGCTGCTTTTTTGTGTTTAATGGTTGACCACTTTGAGTGTCCTGACATAAATCTTCCTTTCCTATATTGTTTGTTTTTTATTTTATTGTAATATAAAGTTATGGAAAATGAAACTGATACAAATTTGAAAAAAGCTCTTGATTATTTTAAATCAGCTGATTATGAAAAAGCCGCAGAGGCTTTTATTTACGTTTTGGAAACTGATAAAAACAATCCTAATATTTTAAATAATATTGGACTTTGCTATTCTAAACTTGCTAAAGATGATTTAGCAATTGAATATTTTATGCGTACTTTATCTATTAATCCAAAATCAGTTCAGACTTACATAAATTTATCAGATGTTTATTATAGAAACAAAAATATTATTGACGCTATTAATCTGCTTGAAAATGCGGTTACTTTAATGCCTAATGAAATTGCATTAAAACATTATCTCTCAAGATTTTATTCAGATGACTGCAGATACGATTTAGCTATGACTCAGCTTTTTGAAATATTAGATATAGATAGCGATAATCTTGATGCCTACTGGGATTTAGGCAGTATGCAATTTGAGCTTGGTGATTACGATAGCGCTATTGATAATTATGAAAATGTTTTAGAAAAAATTACTGATAATGCTGTTTTATATTATCAAACAGCAATCGCTTATGAAGCTGTTGATAATATTGATAAAGCAATTTCAAATCACCTAAAAGCAATATCTGTTAACGAAAATTTTCATCCATCTTATAAGAAACTCGGTATTTTATTTATGGCAAGAGGCGATAATGAAAGCGCCATTGAATATTTTCAAGATTATCTTAATTTTGACCTGCCCGAGGATGAGAAAAAAACTATTAGCGATACAATAAATAGAATAAGTAAGCAGTCTTAATCTGTAGAGCGATAATTTTAATAAACGCTTTTTTGATAATGATTGAGTATTTACATTATCAGGCGGTTTTATGAAAGAAGTTATTATTTATACGGTTGATTATTGTCCCTATTGCAAAAAAGCAGAAATGCTTTTAAAAAGTAAGGAAATTCCGTTTAAAAAAATAGATATTACTCAAAATGAAAATGAATATCGAGAAAAACTTGGTCAATACTACGATATACAAGGCAGAGTTACAGTTCCGCAGATTATCATAGGTTCAAAACGTATCGGCGGATTTGATGTACTAGAAAAACTTAATAACGCTGGCGAACTTGATAAAATGCTAGAGGATTAGAGATATTTATGAACAGATTTTTTAATAATTATAATTCACTATGCTTGGGCGCAAATTCTCCCGCGGTTTTTTCATTTGACCCTTATTTTTCTGCAATTAAAGATATGCTTGTTTCTGAGCTAAGACAGATTGTATACTATATTGAAAAACTTAAAGATTTTGACATTGATATGTCTGAATACACTGATAAAGTAATTGAATTTGTGTCTATATTAATAGTTAATCTTGATTTTAGACGTGAAAGCTTTTTTGTTATTGTAGAAGATTTATACAATAATAAAAATAATTTACAAAAATTATACAGTGAAATATGCTTAAAATTTGATATAAAGCCCGAAATTATTAACGAGAATGAACTTGCATTATCAGATAAAGAGTCTATTATCAAGGCATTAAATGAACATGAAAAAAATAGAAATGAACGCAAGGAACACTTGACTACAAATAAAAAAAATCTTTATGAAATAATGATTAATCTTGTTTTAAATGCCTGTAACTGTTTAATTGAGCTTAAAAGGTACGGAGATGATTTTATTGAGGCGAAACAGGAAGTTTTAAAACTGTTTAACGCTTCTAATTTTCCCGCCTCTACAGAAGAAGTTTGGATTAACAAGATAAAAGAATTTTCCCGCTGGAATTATGAAATAAGCAAAAGACTTGATAATAAAATTATTGAAAAATTTGGACCTATGAGAAAGACAAAAGCACAATTTCTTATGAAAGAAGGTAAGGCTATATTAGTTTCAGGCTCAAGCCTTTATGATTTAAATGAGATTTTAAATACAGTAAAAGGGACTAATATTAATGTATATACACATCATAATTTAATTTGCGCCTATAAATACGAAAAATTCAAATCTAATCCTAATTTAGCAGGACACTATCAAAGAACAAATAATAATTTTTCACTTGATTTTTCTTCATTCCCTGGGCCTATCTACATAACAAAAAACTCACTGCC
>CANQRT010000114.1 GCA_947626325.1 Candidatus Gastranaerophilales bacterium
TTTGCAATTGGAATTTTTTTACATATTTCACAAGTTTTTTCTTATCATTTAACTGGCAAATATAAATACCAATAAATACAAGAATGCAAGCTGCAAATTGTTTAATGTTAATTGTTTCGCCCAAAAAGAACCACCCAAATATAACAGCAGCAACGGGCAGTACAAACAAAAACGGCGAAAATTTACTTGCAGGCAGTGTGCAAATAGCATAATTATACAAAGCATACGCTACAACTGTAAGTATTCCTAGATAAATTACCAAAAATAAACTGGTATTTATAACAATATGGAATGACCCATGCGTAAATATATTCAACAGGCAAAAGAACACAGCTCCGCCTATAACAGCAATACCTGCAAGAAAGAAGGGCGGATACCTATCCATAAGGTACTTTGTTGTAATCACACATGTATCAGTCAATATAATTGCAATTAATTCCAAAAAATTACCTAATAAAGGGTTTGGAGCAAGTGCAGAAGTATCCGAGGAAATACTCAACATCACTGAACCCAATATTGAAACAAATAACCCCAAATAAACAATTTTTACGAATTTTTCTTTTAAAATAATACGAGCTGCAATAACTAAAATTACAGGTTCTAAAGAGCTTACTATCCCTGCCTGACCAGAGGTTGTATATTTTAATGCAGTAGTTTCAAAAATAAAATACAAACATGGCTCACAAAGTATCATAAGCAATATAAGCTTAATATCTTTAAATTCTATTTTTATATTTTTATATACTGTTGTAAGAAAAGGAATAAAGAGCAATGCCGAAACAAACATCCTAAATGCCATTAATTGCGGAATTGAATAATAATTTAAACATATTTTTGTTGCAGTAAGAGTTGTACCATATAGTAATACCGCTATAAATATTGAAAGATATGCAAATAATTCATTTTGATTTTTATATTTCGACAAAAAATCTTTCATTTCATAAAAATCCCTCAATTCCAATAAAACAATAGTAACAATTATTCTGCAAAAACAGTTGGAAATCAAATAATAACAAAAAAAATTAACAAAAATATATTAAATTATTTTATGAAATTTTAAGAAATATTTTGATTTTTTTATATTTTGTAATATAATGTAAACAAAGGTAATATTATTTATTTTGAGGGGTCTGCAAATGACAGAAAACAATGAAATGCAATCAGAGCATGATGCTCATCAAAAAATTTTAGTAGCCGACGATGAAGCTAGTATCAGAAGAATTTTAGAAGCTCGTTTAGGTATGATTGGTTATGATATAGTAACAGCATCTGATGGAGAAGAAGCTATTACAGCGTTTAATAAACATAATCCTGACTTAATTGTTTTGGATGTTATGATGCCTAAAATTGACGGATACGGAGTTGTTAGAGAAATAAGAAGAACCTCTGATGTTCCTATCATTCTTCTTACAGCTTTAGGTGATGTTTCAGAAAGAATTACTGGTCTTGAATTAGGTGCTGATGACTACGTTATTAAACCTTTCAGCCCGAAAGAACTTGAAGCAAGAGTTAAGGCTGTTTTAAGAAGAACAGGTACTAAAGAAGTTAGTGCTCCTTCAAGCAAAATAGCTAAAAATGTTATCACTACAGGCAACATTAGAATTGATACCGCAAGAAGACAGGTATTTAGAAAAAATGAACGTATAAGACTTACTGGAATGGAATTTAGTTTGCTTGAACTTCTTGTCAATAACTCAGGACAAGCATATTCAAGAAATGAAATACTTCAACATGTTTGGTCTTATCCGCCAGATCATAGAATTGATACAAGGGTTGTTGATGTCCATATATCAAGACTTCGTTCTAAATTGGAAACAGACCCTGCAAATCCCGAATTAATCCTTACTGCAAGAGGTATCGGGTATATGTTCCAAAGAATTGCATAAATAATAAAAAAGACCTCATAAAGAGGTCTTTTTTTATTGTTTTAAATATTTATCGTAATTTTCTTCCAAATCCTTTTGTAAACGGTTCATTTCTGCCTCTATTTTCTCGCACCATTCTTGAATTTCTTCTTTTGTTAGTTCTTCAGGTATATGAATAGGCTCACCATATAAAGCTACTGTTTGACAAGGGCCTATTGGTACTTTAAATTTATCCCAAGTATTTAATTCAAAATACAGTTTGGACTTAGAATGCCAAGCAACAGGAACAATTGGAACTTGAGATATTTTCGCAATATTAATAATACCATCTTTAACTTTGCCTCTTGGCCCTCTAGGACCATCCACCATAATTCCTACCGAGTTACCCGCTTTAAGTTTTTCAATTAATTCTAAAGAAGCTGCAACTCCTCTGCGTTTAGTAGAGCCTCTTACTGATTTAATATTTAAGCACTCTGCTGCTTTTGCAATGATTTCGCCGTCATTAGATGCGCTTATTAAAGCATAAAATGTTGATTTATCTTTTACACCATAGACCAAACACTGGTGACAGTGCCACATTGAAAATATAAACTGTTCTTTTGGATAGTTTATACTTTTTATTTTTAATAAATGCTGCTCCGTTAAAAAAAACAATTTTAAAAGTCTAATTAAAGACCATAACTGTAATCTTTCTTTCAGCGGTTTTTTCTGATTTTGCACAAAACTCTCCCAAAAATAATAATAGAGTATATCTAAGTTTGATATACTCTATTATACATTAAAACAATTAAATTAACTATTGCATATTTTCTTTTACTTCAGCAGCAACATTTTTTGAGTCAAGTTTAATGCTTGGGCCCATTGTTGTTGTTAAGTAAACTGATTTTAAATAGATACCTTTAGAAGATGATGGTTTTGCTCTTAAAACTGCATCAGCTAAAGTGATATAGTTTTTCATTAAATCTTCTTGTGAGAATTGAATTTTACCGATAGGTACATGTATCATACCTTGTTTATCAGCTCTAAACTCAACTTTACCTGCCTTAGCGTCTTTAACAGCTTTACCAACTTCCAAAGTAACTGTTCCAGTTTTCGGGTTAGGCATTAACCCTTTAGGCCCTAAAACTCTACCTAATTTACCAAGCATACCCATACAATCGGGAGTTGCAATTAAGGTATCAAATTCAAACCAGCCGCCTGCAATTTTGTCAATTAATTCTTCTGCACCTGCTTCATCAGCTCCTGCTTCTTTAGCTTCTGTTGCTTTAGCACCTTTTGCAATAACGCAAACTCTAACTGTTTTACCAAGTCCTGCAGGTAATACAGTGGTTGAACGTATCTGCTGGTCTGCGTGTTTAACATCTACACCTAAAGACATGTGACATTCAACGGTTTCGTTAAATTTACAAGTTCCTTCAGATACTTCTTTTAATTTTTGAATTGCCTCAGCTGCTGAGCAAGGTTGATTAAACCCTTCCAGCATTTCAGCTATTTTCTTTTGTTTTTTAGTTAATTTTGACATTTCTTTCTCCTTTTGTGGTCATAACGCAATATTGCTTCCACTAATTGTAACCAATCTATTCAGCAACAGTAACGCCCATTGCTCTGCAAGAACCTTTTATCATCTCAACTGCTGCATCTAATGTTGTTGCATTTAAGTCTTCCATTTTTGTTTTTGCAATTTCTTCAAGTTGTGCGCGTGTAATTTGTCCTACTTTTGTTTTGTTAGGAGTTGCACTTCCTTTTGCTAGATTGATTGCTTTCTTAATTAATACTGCTGCAGGGGGTGATTTTGTAATGAATGAGAATGATCTATCTTCATAAACATCAATTACAACAGGAATAATATACCCTGCCTGAGATTCTGTTTTTGCATTAAATTGCTTACAGAACTCCATAATGTTAACACCATGCTGACCTAAAGCAGGTCCGACAGGCGGTGACGGGTTTGCTTTACCCGCTTGAATTTGTAGTTTTATTTTTCCTACAACTTTCTTAGCCATTTTGTTTTCTCCTTTCGTGGTAATGGCGGAATTTTACTTCCTTCCACAGTTTATTGTATATTTGTTTTATTTTTGCCTCTTGAAGCCCTTGAAATTCCTGTTCGCGTTTGCCTGTCGTTCCTTCGCCTTTGGCTGTCGTCACTTCGGCTCCCGCTCCCTCGGGTTCGCTTCGCTCCACCCTGCGGAATTTCGCCTCTTGAAATTCCTGTTCGCGTTTGCCTGTCGTTCCTTCGCCTTTGGCTGTCGTCACTTCGGCTCTCGCTCCCTCGGGTTCGCTTCGCTCCACCCTGCGGAATTTCGCTATATTTTCTGTATTTGCTTATATTCAAGCTCGACAGGCGTTTCACGTCCGAATATCGATACCATTGCTCTTAACTTAGACTTATCGGGGTAAACTTCAGTTATATCACCGATAAATTCAGAGAACGGACCTGATATAATTCTGACCTTATCACCTGCTTTAACATCAAGTTCAACCTTTGTAACTTGATTTTGGGTTTTATGTATAATCTTTTTAATTTCGCTATCCTTTGCGGGGATTGGTTTTTTAGCTGAACCTACGAATTTTGTAACGCCTGCAGTATGTCTTACTACATACCAAGAGTCGTCATCCATTATCATTTCAACAAGAACATAACCTGGGAAGATTTTTTCTTCTCTGTCGGTTTTCTTTCCGTCTTTCATTTTAGTAACTGTTTTTTGAGGAACTTCAATTCTAAAGATTTTATCGCCCATATTCATATATTCAATACGTTTTTCCAGGTTAACTTTAACCTTATTTTCGTGTCCAGAATATGTATGAACTATATACCATCTTTTCTTTGGAGCTTTAGCATCTTCAACGGCTGATTTAAATTCAGTTTCTTTTTCGTTTAAAACTTCTTCTTTTTTAGAAGCTGGTTTTTCTTCGGAAACGATTCCGTCTTGACCGAGTTCCATATCTGCTAAATGTTCAACTATTTCTTGTTTTTCTTTTGCCATTATTACAATTTTCCTATCTTATCTCACCCGACTATGCTTTTAAATTTAAGAGTTTGATTATACCTTGAAACAGTATATCAGCCCCATAAGTATAAATAGTAAATGCAGTTACTATTGCCAATACGATTAATGTTTGAGTAATTACCTGTTTTCTATCGGGCCAAGTAATTTTGCCCCATTCAGATTTTACACCTTTAAAGTATAGTACGAATTTTTCCATTTTTACCTTTTTATAATCCGCGCCCTGAAGGACTCGAACCCTCGACATCCGGTTTTGGAGACCGACGTTCTACCAACTGAACTAAGGACGCCTATTATAATCCTTTATTTTGTTTCCTTGTGTAATACGTGTTTTTGGCAGAACGGACAATATTTATTTAATTCCATTCTTTCTTTTGAGTTCTTCTTATTCTTTACTGTTGTGTAGTTTCTTCTTTTGCATTCTTC
>CANQRT010000115.1 GCA_947626325.1 Candidatus Gastranaerophilales bacterium
TAAAGAGGATGGTAATAAAGTAATTGAAACAGGGAAAAGCCTTTTAAGAAAACCTGCAATTGCAGTATTAAACGGGGTAAAAACAGCAGGTGAAACCTTAAATGCAAAATTAAATCAAGCAGCTAAAACAAAATATTGGGCAGGCTGGATTATTGAACATGGTAAAGCTGCAAAAAGATTTGTTAACAAGCAAACTGCAAGGTTTTCGGATTTAGCTTACAGCATTTCTAATGTAGCAGAAAGTATATTTAATAAAGCGAAATTTGCTCCTAATAAAGCAAAAGCTGCAGATTTAGCAGCAGAAACATTTAATAATTTCATAAAATAAAAATTACAAATTTATAAAAACAGCGGGGGGGGGGAATCCTTTTACCCGCTGTTTTTTAATATATTTTAAAAGTGCCTAATATTCTTAAAAAGTCGCTATACTGCTTAACTTCTTCAAGAGCAGGTTCTACCTTAGAGCTAAAGTCATAAACATCAAGCTCCATAAAAAACAAGTATTCACCCAAACACTTTTTAGAAGGGCGAGAATCTATATAAGTTAAATTAATTTCATGCTTTTGAAAAATCTTTAATACATCACAAAGCGAGCCCGATTGATTTTTTGTAGAAAGAACTACTGCCGTTTTACATAAAGAAGCAGGGCAATTATTTCTGCCTAAAATATAAAATCTAGTTTTATTATCTGGTTCATCATTCAAATTATTTTCTAAGATATTCAAATTAAACAGTTTTGAGCAGGTTTCATTCGCAATAGCTGCCATTTGAGGATTATTTTCTTTTGAAACTTTATATGCCGCATAGCTTGTTGAAGATACTTCTTTTAATTCAACCTCGGGAAACAAATTATATAAATGATTAGCACATTGCGCCAGCGCTTGCGGGTGAGAAATTATCTGTTTTATTTGCGATTTATCACTAGCGGTTGAAAGTAAAAGATGATTAATCGGAAGCGACATTTCTCCTTGGATTTTTATTGTTTTATCTTTAAGTTTTAACAAATTATCAATAGTTTCTCTTACAATTCCTTCAATAGAATTTTCTATTGGAAGCACGCACAAAGCTTTTTTATCATTTTCCAGCTCATCAAGTGCAGATTTTATAGACTTGCAAGGAATTTTATTTCTAATTTCGGCATGACAAACATCCAAAAATTTTAACATGGCATTATGAGCATTTGACCCGTCAGGGCCTAGATAATATATATTTTCCGCGATTAAATCAGACATTTGCTAAACCTTTAATTCTTATATAAAATAATTTTACACTAAAACCGATAAAAAAGGATTACTAATGAGTGAAATAAAATTCGGAACTGACGGCTGGAGAGCAGTATTAAACAAAGATTTTAACAAAGAAAATACAAATAAAGTAATAAATGCAGCAGCAAATTACATTTATAATCACTCAAAATTCGGAAATAAAATAATAATAGGCTATGACCCCAGACGTGATGCCGATTTTTATGCAGTTTATATAGCACAAAGTTTGGCGAATAAAGGCTTTGATGTTGAACTAAGCGATAAAATTACAGCAACCCCCGTATTAGCCTATACGGCTTTAAAGGAAAATGCTTATGCAATAATGCTGACCGCCTCGCATAATCCGCCTGAATATTTAGGGATTAAAATAATCCCCCCATACGGCGGGCCTGCGGACGATTTAATAGTAAAAGAAATCATTTCCTATTTAAATAATAATTTCAACATAAATGCCCAATCAAAAGAATATAAAAAGGTTTCTTTTGAAAAAGATTATGTTCAACATATAAAATCAATTATTGATTTAAAAAAAATAAAAGAAAAAAATATATCAATAAACTACGACGGGCATCATGGTGCAGCAGGATACTTATTTAAAGAAATTCTCGACAGTGAAAATATAGAAAATTATTCTCAAAATCTTGAGCGGGATGTTAATTTTGGCGGACAAATGCCCGATCCAAAAGAAAAATATCTGCCCGAATTAAAAGCATTATGCCAACGAAGCGGAAAAATAGGATTAAGCAACGACGGTGACGGTGACCGTTTCGGTGTTTTTAACGAAAAAGGCGAGTTTGTAAGTGCAAATGAAATAATAGCCCTGCTTTTAAGACATCTTGTCAAAAATAAAAAATATACAGGAAAATTGGCTAAAACTGTCGGTTCAAGCGTAATGCTCAATATTTATGCGCAAAAATACGCTATAGAAGTAATTGAAACCCCTGTCGGCTTTAAATGGCTTGGTGAAGCCATGAGAAAAGATGATATAATTATAGCAGGCGAAGAATCGGGCGGTTTAAGCATTAAAGACCACATACCAGAAAAAGACGGAATACTAGCTAATCTGCTTATTATGGAAATGCTTGCCTTCGAGAATAAAAAACTTTATGAATTGCAAGAGGAATTAAAATCAAGTCTTGGGCGTGATTTTATTAACCAAAGAATTGATTTACAGCTTGAAAGCGAAGAAAAAGTAAAAAATATTATGGAAAAATTTAATTCTATAGAGGAGCTTGCAGGATATAAAATCAAAAACAAAACAACTCTTGACGGAATAAAGCTGTATTTAGGAAATTCAAGTATATTAATAAGAAAAAGCGGCACAGAGCCGCTATTAAGGATTTATTTTGAATCAGACAAGGATAATGAAATTAACGCACTAATAACCGCCGTTAAATTAATGTGTTAAAGGTAAATAAATCAATATAATTCTTGGACTGAGGAATATCAAAATAATCCGCATCATTTAATTTTATTGAAAAATAATCATTTATAGCAGGAATAAATTTATCAGCCTGCTCAGCAAGTTCTTTATTTTCTAAATCATTAATTGAACAGGCAAATCCTGTAAAGCAATCAGCATAAGAAGAAAGCGAAGCTCCGCTTAACATAACAATCATAAAAGTAATATTTAAAAAAAACTTTTTCATTTTTCCACTCCTTTACAAAGTTAAATAGGTCTTGTATCTATATTTTGCAGGATAATGTAAAGATTTTCATTACGCTTTATAATTAATTATTTAATTAGCAAAAAGTTTAATGTAAAATAACCGTATCAAAAATTAAAATTTTCTCGAAATAATAGCAAAAATAATTTTTTGAGGACTTCCAAACAGTATGAATTCTCTGCTGGAAAAAGAAACAAAAAGAAACGACAAAATAATGAAGCCTGACTTCAAAACGAAAGCGGGCAGAGAGTTTCTTGCGATTTATCTTCATTCAAAATTTAAACAAATACTAGATTATGATAAACAAAGCGAAACTCCGATATTTAAAAGTGTTCACCCTAATTTTATACCCAAATTCACAAAAAGGATAATAAACACTCCAGAAAAACATTTCCTAATCGGAATAAGCGGAGAATCCGCAAGCGGGAAAACAACTATTTGCAACACTATTAAACAAGTTACCGAAAAATTAAACATGCCCGTTGAAATTTTAAGTGCGGATAATTATTTTAAAGATATATCAGCTCTTATAAAAGAGCATGGTTCATTTGATAATCTGCTTGCAGCGGGGTATGATGTTGATTCTCCTAATAATTTTGATATGGAGCAATTATATCAAGACCTTTCAATGCTCTCAAGAGGGATAGATGTTAAAATTCCTCAGTACCTTGTAAACGGAACGGGAATAGTAATTCCGCAAGCAATACACAAAAAAGCCGAAAAAATAATAGTGGTTGAGGGCATGGCAACTATGTACGGTAAAGTTTCAGAGCTGTTTGATATCAAATTATATGTTGATATTGACCCTAAAATCCAAGAAAAATGGTTTTTATACAGAGCTCAAACTTCAAGGAACCAAAATGAAGAAAATGCACTTAAACAGCTGGCTTATGTACGTGAAGCCTCTAAAAAATACATACTTCCCAAAAAAGACCTATCTGATATTATAATTAACGGTGCATCATCCTTGTCTTATTTTTCTCAAATTATAAATTATATTTATGTAATTACGAATAATTTTTCTCAAACAAATTAAAAAAAGGAATTAAGCCTCTTTAACAAAGAGACTCAATTTATATTATATGAGAAGAAGAATTATAATACCTTAATTAACAGCCTTGGGATTTTCATTTGTTTTGGTATGTTTAAAAATAAAAGCTAGACCAGCTGATAATACAGCCCCGCCAAGTGATAAAACAGCTAATCCCGCAGCATATTTTGCAGCATATTTTAAAGCACCGCCGCATAGAACAATTTCATCTTTCATTGCTTTAGGCTGAATTAATGCAGCCATAGCAGTGGTTGTGGCAAACATTGCACTTGTCATAACAGCGCCATGTTTTGCACTCCTTGCATATAATCCTTTATTTGGTGATGTCATTTTTACTGCACTTGTTCTCATTTATATTCCTTTTTTATACTTATAAAAATCCTAAAAATTTATTTTGTTACAGCTTAGTTTTTAATTTAACAATTTGTTATATTTATTAATTATTTTTTGCTTCATCTCATCCATAGTTAATTTTTCAATATCAAGCCATTCAATATCTTTATTGGCTTTAAACCAGCTTATCTGCCTTTTTGCATACCTGCGTGTATTTTGTTTTAGCTGATTTATTGCCATTTCAATACTTTTCTCGCCTTTAAAATACGGGATAAATTCCTGATAACCAATTGTATTGAGCAAAATATTATTATCTCCATATTTTTCATATAACAATTTTGCCTCATCAACTAATCCTATATTAACCATTTCATCAGTTCTATAGTTAATACGTTCATATAAAAATTCACGATTTTCACTATTTAAACCAAACCATAATACATCATATTTAGATTTTTTTTGTTTTTGAGCAATGCTCATAGGTATTTTAAGGGTAATACATACTTCTAATGCCCGAACTATTTTAACTTTATTGTTGCAATGTATTTTTTCTGCACTTATTTTATCTAGTTTAATTAACATATTATAAAGTTCTTTTGTATCTTTTTGATTTAAAGTTTTTCTCAGTTCTTCATTAGGGGCAACTCGGGGCAGGTCAAAATCCTGAAGCAGCACTCTGAAATATAATCCTGTACCGCCTGCTAATACGGGAACTTTATTCCTGTTTAAAATATCTTGTATAACATCCTCGGCTTTATCAGAAAAGTCAGCAGCTGTAAAGGTTTCTGTAAGGCTCACAACATCAATTAAATGATGTTTTATTCCGTCTTGGTCTTTATTTGATGGCTTTGCACTGCCGATATTCAACTCTTTATATATCTGTCTTGAGTCAACAGATATTATTTCTCCATTCAATT
>CANQRT010000116.1 GCA_947626325.1 Candidatus Gastranaerophilales bacterium
GGAGAAAATAAAAAAACACCTAATTTTATTTATTTCCTGCTGATAAATTTTGCTCAAATTATTTTAACATTTGAATTTTTGTCTTTATTTGGTCAAATAAAAGAGCAGTCATTTATAATAATAAATTTTATAGTCTTTATCGCAGCTTCAGCAGTGTGTTTTATTAAGAAGTGCTTTAAAAATCCTTTTAGCAATGGATTAACGGAACTAAAAAAAATAAAAAATGCAATTAAACGTGATAAAATGCTGAAATTTTTATCTTTCTGCTTTATTGTATTTTTAATATCCCAGCTGGCAGTAATAATATTATTCCCCGTAAACTACGGCGATGCCTTATCTTATTACCTGCCCAGAGTTACCTCATGGATACAGCAGGGAAGTTTAAATCACTTTTACACCCCCGACAGCCGTGAGTTAATAATGCCTATAAATATGGATTTATTATATACTTACGTATTAATGTTTTGTAAAAATGAAGCAGGGATTGGGATTTTTTCATACATATCATATATAGGAGCAATATATGTATTATACAACCTGCTTAGTGAAATAGGATTTTGCATAAGAAAAAGATTGTGGGCAATATTTGTTTTTTCCTCTTTCGCAATAATCGGAACAATGGTTTATTCGCCTCTTTCAGATTTATGTGCAGGAAGTTTGTTATTAACTTGTATTTATTTATATCTAATATCAGTAAAATACGAAACCAAAACGGCATTATACTTTTCCGCTTTAGCTTGCGCTCTTGCCATAGGTACAAAAACCACCGCCATAATTGCCCTGCCTTCAGTATTAATAATTTTAACTGCCGTTTCAGTTTTATACGGCAAAAAACAATTTAAAACGCTTAAAGGATTTTTAGGGCTTTTTATTCTAAACTTTATAATATTTTCAAGCTATAACTACATTTTAAATTTTATGGAATTTCATAATCCCATTTCCTCCCCCGAACAATTCTTATTAAATAAATTTACAGGCGGAATAAAAGGGTACTTATGCTCTCTAATAAAATATATATTTGCTGTTTTTGATTTTTCGGGCATAGAAAATATAGACTTTTATAATAATTTCATAACCAACCTGCAAGCAAAGGTATTAGGCTTAATAAAGGAAACACCAAACAGTTACTTATCGCCATTTTTTAATGATAATTTTAAATTTAATTCCATAACAAGAGTAACGGAGTCAGCCTTAGGAGCTCTTGGCTTGCTTGCGTTTTTACCGTCATTAATTTGTGCATTATTTAAAAGAAAATCGAAAAAATATATTTTATTATCAATATTTGCACTCACATTTATATTTAATATTCTTTTATTTTCAAGAGTAATGGTTTACACAAAATATAATTTACGTTATCTTACAACCTTTGTAATAATAGCACTCCCTATTTTAGTATTATCCTACTTAAAATCAAATAAAAACACATATAAATGGATTTTATGTTACTTTATGACAATATATTTATTTGTATTATCACACACAAAACCTGTTTCTTTAATCCTTGCATATTCAAAATTCAAAGTAAAAAATCCCGCAAGCGAACACCCTTACGATGACTTTTTAAATATAAACAGGCCCGAAAGGCATATTTATAATTATTTTATAAAAAAAGCATCTGCACAAAACAATAAAATAGCTGTAATATCGCAGTTATCGGGCAATTCTGTATATGATATTGAAAAACTTAAATTAAAAGGATTTACATTGAATAAATATCCAATTGATGATATTAAAAATTATAATCTTAGAAACTATAATTATATAATAAGCGCAGACTATAAATCCTCCACAACGAACATAAAAAACCATAATAATCCAGAGTGTTTATATTTAGACTATGAAAAAAATATAAATACAAATCGTAAAAGTGCAAAAGCAGACTGTTTAGTTCCTTTCAATTGGCTATATTCGCAAGGATTTACACCAATTAAAGATATTAATATAACAGAATATAAAATTCTTGAAAAAACAAATTAAGCAATTCTATCAAAATTAATGCCTGCTCTAGTTAAAGTATCCTCAAACAAAGGTGCTGTGCAGGAATTAATATTAACCAACACTCCATCTTGAGTTTTAGTCATAAAATTAGGCTCATTAGGATTATTAAGGTTAACACCAAATCTGCCTGCCATATAGCCGATACTCATATAATCATCTTGATTAAGCATTGTATTATCCCGTTTTGCAAGATTTGTTCTTATTAAATATTGATTTCTTAAGGGTAAATTATTAATCATAAAGCCTCCTAAAAATTTATAACATAAAAATATCATACATAAATATGAAATTTTGTAAAAATAACTAAAGTTTAAGTTATAATATGCCGATAGAGGTAATATATGATTTTGCATAAAATCAGAATATAAAATATAATGGTAGTATAGTTTTTTAAATTCGGAATGTTTGAACACGGATAAGGATAATAAATGACGGAAGAAAAAAAAACAAATAAAAATGTTTCGGTATTCTCAAGAAGCGAAATTTCGCTTGATTCAGACCCGTTAGAAGAAATATTTGCATTAAATCTCGGCGATTTTATATCAGAACATTTAATCTCTGATGAATTGGTGCAAAAGATAAGCAGACATAACGTAGACAAACGTGAGAGTCTTAAAAATCAATTAAAAGAATTAATATCAATATATTCAATAGATAATACCTTAAAAATACTGGGATTTAGCAGTAAAGAAGATTATATAATATACAATGCCATAGCAAAAACAATAAAACAAATGCTTGAAATAGATGAGTGCCATGTATTTTTATCAAAAGAAAACGCAATGGGGCTTGACTGCAGTCAAAATGATATACTGCTTGTAGGCTCATCAATTAAATTTAAAGATGATATATATGATGCTGAAATCGGTTATAAATATAATGACGAAAGCTATGTATCATTAGCCTTTAACAATAAAAAATCTGTAGAAGTAAAAAATTGTACGCTGGACAAAAACTTTAAGCCTATACAAAAGCTCAATGAAGACAAAGTAAAATATTACCTTGCAGTGCCGATGTTTAACAATACGGAAAAAGTCGGGGTTATAGTTGTTGAAAACTACAGCGAAAAAGTTTTATCTGATGAATTTATAGACCTGTTAAGCGTAACAGCAAAACTATTTGCGACCTCAATGTCGCTTGAAAAATTAACGGAAGAAACAGAAAAATTAGTAAATGACAAAGAGGTTACAATTGTTCAATTGCAAAATAACAGAGCCGAACTAACATCATTAATCGGCGATTTAAGCAGTGAACAGCAATGGTTTGTAGAAAATCTAGCGAAAGCAGTAGATGCAAAAAGCAGTTTTAAAAATAACTATTCAAACGACGTAGCAGAACTGGCAAAAGAGCTTTCAACAGAATTAGGTCTTAACGAAAAGACAAAAGATTTAATATACTATGCGGCATTATTAAGAAATATAGGCAAAATTACCCTGCCCGAGGAATTATTTAACAAAAAAGAAAAATTATCAAAAGAGGACTGGGAAAAATTACAGGAGTCGCCAAATGTAGGTGTAAGTATATTAATGAGCATAAACTTCTTATCTGAAGTAGTACCGTATATAACTTATCATAAAGAGCGCTGGGACGGAACAGGCGAACCTGAGAAATTAAAGGGGATGAGCATTCCTTTAGGTTCAAGAATTATAGCTATTGCAGACGCATATAGTGCTATGACCTCAGATAGAGCATACAGAAATGCTATGGACAGTAAAAAAGCGCTTGAAGTTATTAATTCTGAAGCAGGTACTAAATGGGATCCTGAATTAGTTAAAGTACTGACTCAGTTAAAAAGCCGTTAATTATTATATTCACTAATCCAAAGTCCATGAATATTACAAAGTTCACGTGCAGTAAATTTATCATAACTGCAAGGGGATTTTAATTCCATTTTAGGTTCTTCGCTGGGGTATAAAAATTTGCGTTTAAGATATTTTTTATCAGGCGAAATTGCTTCTATAAAAATAATATAATGATTTTGTTCCATAGGATGAGCAATAGTACCTACTCTAACAGTTTTATTTTCCCCCTCAAGGGTAACAATAGGAACATGTTTTTCTTTCATATCATCATCTGATGAATGCTCCTCAAGGTGTTCCATAGGCATTGAACAGCAAACAAGCTCACCAACCCCTGGATTAATTATTTCAACAATATTTCCGCATATATTACACTTGTAAATCTCTAATTTTTCAGTCATGATACCTCCCTAAACATTTTGAATTTAGTATATATCACGAAAACGCTGAAAAAATCGCCTTAATTTACAATTCTAACGGTTATAAATTAATTTAATAATTTCATCCTCAAAATCTTTAACTTCTTTTTGGGACTGAGTAAAGTTTTGAGTAATCATTGCAAAAGAGTACAAATTTCCGTCTTGAGATTTAATATACCCTGTAATTGCGCTTATATTAGATAAAGAACCTGTTTTAAAGCGGGCATCGCCTCTAAGTTCATAAAGACGTTTAGATAAAGTCCCATCGCCTGGCTGAGCCATATATTCTTTATATTTTTCAAAATTTGACTGTTTATAAAGTTTACTTAATGCTTCGCTCATCCAATCGGTATTAATGATATCATACCTTGATACACCGCAGCCGTCTTTTATTATAATATTTTCAGTTTTTAAACCGAGTTTTTCATAAAACTCTTTAACCAGTTTTTCTGCGTATAAATCATTCCCGCTCATATTATACTTTTTAGCTGAAGCCAGTTTAAATAATGTTTGAGCTGATAAATTACTGCTTTTTTGCAGCGCATCAGTCAATGCAGGAGAAACAGGATTTTCCACCTGAGCAACCATTTCAGCATCATCAGGAACAAGTTTTGACGCATATTTTGTTTCAGAAATATTAATTCTAGTATCATCAAGAATTTTATCAAGATTATAAATAAAATACCTGCGCATACTGCCTAAGGGCAATTCAATGTTTTGCGCCTGAGATAAAGTGCCGTATAATTCAACAACCTCTGGATTGTTCCAGCTGTAGCGGTATGCTTCAAGTTTATTGTTTTTTGCACTCATATCAATGTCAGAAATAACAGTAATTGGATAATACGGTTTTACACTTACTGAGGCTTTACCTTCACTATTTTTTTCCAATTCAAGTTTAATTACGTTTTTATCAAGGTTGTATGAACTGATTTTAGGAGTATAAGGGCTGATTTCATCATCCCA
>CANQRT010000117.1 GCA_947626325.1 Candidatus Gastranaerophilales bacterium
GCGCTTACGCAGCAAGAGCAGCAGCTCTTGAAAAATCAGCTTTTACTACGTTGTTTGTAGCGTTTATTTTAGTTTGCCCGTTGATAACCGAGCACAGCTCTCGGACTCGCAGCTTAATTACACCAATCCACCTGTCAAATCCAAAACGTCCCCATATTCAATTTTCAATGTACTCTTACTTTTTTATTATATCATAATTATATTTTATTTATTTTAATAATTATTTTATTTCATCCTGAATTGCTTTTTCAAATTTCTCTTTGATTATATCAGAGTACTTTTTTGCCTGCCCAATTAAATCTTTATCTTCATTTGAATTTAAAAATGTAATTCCAAAATCCCCGTCAAGAAGTGCATACAAAATATCTGAAAATTGATAATTTACACTTTCTTTACAAGCAGGGTCAACATCAACAAAATTAATTCTTTTATTTTCATCATCTAACATAATATTGTTAGGATTATAAAAATCAAATATATACCCTGCATCATTTGCCTGCATAATATCTCTAATCATCTGTTTATATGCTTCAAGAGGAAATTGCGCCATTTTCTTTAAGGAGCTTATATGAGTATCAATATTTTTTTTATTTAATTTTTGAGGCGGAGTATTATTAATTCCGTATGATTCGCCTTTTTGCTTTCTAGGTATATAAAACCGTCTTGATAATGTATTTGAAATAGGCATTGTAACATAAGCAATTATTTGACCTATATTTAAATCAGGCAGTTTATCTGGGACTTCACAAATTGTTGCTTTTTCGCATCCTTGCTGAATTAAGTTTGATCGTTTCATTACTTTTATCACCCATTTGTCATTATTAGGGATTTCTATTGTAATGCCTTCAAATCCGCTCCCAAGTATTCTACCAGTTTTATCAATAATATTATCAGCGTTACTTAAAAAATCTGTTTTTTCAGCCCACTTTACAAATTCTTGAAATGAATCGTCATTTTTACTGCCTTTGAAACTTGTTGTTTTCGTAAAGGTATCATTTTGCATAGCAGGCAAACTAATTCTGCGGTTTGCTGCAAGATTAGATTTTAAAGTAATTATGCTGTTTATAGCATTTATTTTCATAATCATACAAAACCCATAATTTTTTTTATTGCTAAATTTATAAATTTTGTAAACAATACTCAAGGATTAATACTACAGGGTTATATTTTTTTTAAATTTATGCTATAACAATAGATGATTAATAAAACATCGGAGGCTATTATGACAGTTGGTTCATTTGTATTTATGTTACACTCACATCTTCCGTACTATAGAATGGCAGGTATGTGGCCGTTCGGGGAAGAAAATTTATATGAATGTATGTCAGAAACTTATGTTCCTTTATTAAATGCTATTTCAGAATTATATGAAGAAGAAGGTATTAAAGCTAAATTAACGGTAGGTATAACCCCGATTTTAGCTGAGCAATTAAATGATGAGCACCTGCAAAATGGGTTTGTTGAGTATTTAAATTCAAGGATTAAAGCAGTATCAGAAGATTTAGAAAGATATCCTGACCCTAATGTAGAGCATTCACAACATTTAAAATACCTTGCG
The DNA here is from genome assembly GCA_947626325.1 of Candidatus Gastranaerophilales bacterium. Taxonomy (GTDB): domain Bacteria; phylum Cyanobacteriota; class Vampirovibrionia; order Gastranaerophilales; family Gastranaerophilaceae; genus Avigastranaerophilus. The sequence continues at coordinate 1,559 of CANQRT010000117.1, forward strand.
AAATATTATTATGATTGGTTCAATCACATTAAAGATTCATTTGTTAATAAATACAATAAAGATTTAATAAGTGCTTTTAAGAAATATCAAGATTTAGGATGTATAGAAATCACAACATCTGGTGCTACACACGGATTTTCTCCGTTACTTGCAACTGATTCTAATTTAAACGCTCAGTTTAAAGTTGGTCAAGATACAACAAAGCGTTTATTTGGGAAAAAAGCAAAAGGCTGCTGGCTTCCAGAATGTGCATACAGGCAAGGTTACGAGTTTATTGGTAAGGACGGAAAAAAGAAATGGCGTCCTGCTATAGAAGTAACTCTACAGAATAACGATATTGAATATTTCTTTACTGAATCTCACGTTATAGAGGGCGGTAATTCTGTTGGAGAAAGAAGAGTTGTCGGTATATACGGTAATATTGAATATATACCTTTACCAAAACGTGAACCAACAGGTTATGATACATATTCAGCATATTGGCTTCCAGATGCTCAAGTTGCTGTAATGGGTAGAAATGATAGAGCAGGTTTCCAAGTATGGTCTGCAGCTGACGGATATCCTGGTGATGGCTGCTACCGTGAATTCCATAAAAAAGATGATAAATCTGGAATGAATTATTGGAGAATTACATCACCTAAAACGGATTTGGGCAATAAAATGCTATATGATCCAGTTTTGGCTATGAACCAAGTAAATTCAAATTCTGACCATTATACAACACTTTTATATCATTTATTAAATGACCATAAAAAGGCTACAGGTAAAGAAGGCTTGATAATGGTTTCATTTGACACCGAATTATATGGACACTGGTGGTTTGAGGGTGTTGAATTTATTAAACAAGTTATAAGAAAAATCAATAATTTCATACCTGAAATAGAAAGATGTACTGCTGGTGAATACCTTGAAAAACATCCGCCTGTTGATACAATACAAATTCCTGAAAGTTCTTGGGGTCAAGGAGGTCACTTCTATGTATGGATGAACCACTTGACAGAATGGATGTGGCCTATTATCCATGGGTGTGAAAAACGTATTATTGATATAGTTTCAAAATATGAAAAAATTCCAGAAGATAAGCTTTTACATAGAGCGTTAAATCAGTTAGCAAGAGAAAATTTATTGCTTCAAAGCTCTGATTGGCCTTTCTTAATTACTACATGGCAAGCTAAAGATTATGCAACAGAAATATTTATGGAGCATGTTTCAAGATTTGAAAAAATAGCAGACATGATAGAAAATGGAAATATTAATGATGATGAATTAAAGAAAATAGAGTCAATTGATAACTGCTTCCCAGTAATAGATTACAGGGTATATCTTCCGATAGAAGAGGGTGTAATTCCTCAGCAGGAAGCAAAACTTGCTCCATTGTATCAATAATAATCAAGATAAAACATAAAAAAAGCGCTTATAAAAAGCGCTTTTTTTTATTTATTAATAATCATACCTTGAACTTCTTTTTTAAGATTTAATGAATCCTGTAAGCTCTTTTTCAATTCTGCGGCTGTATTTGCATTATAGAATTTTCCTGAAGTAACTAAAGCAACACATTTAAGCTGATTATTTGCATCATCGTCGCCGACAGCTAACGCAATTACGTCAATTTGAATATCATCTCTATATTTCATAAGTTCTATAACGAAATCACAAGGGCTTTCATCGCAATTTTCTCCACCGTCACTTATTAAAACAATTCTTTTTTTACCAGAAGTATCTCCAAAATCGAAGAATACTGCCTGTTTTAGCGAATATGTAATTGGAGTCCAACCGACCGCATTAATTGATGTTATTTTTGAATAAATGTTAGCTGTATTATTAGGTAGTATAGGAGATAGAAGTTGAGAGGCAGTGCAGCTTTGCTTTGGTGTAAAGCCAGTTCTATGTCCATATACTCTAAGCCCAACATTAGTACCTTCTGGAATCATTTGCAGTGTTTCTTTCATTGTTGAAAGTGCTGCATCAAGTTTGGTTGTACGCCCAAGTCGTTCATTCATACTGTTTGAAAAATCAACAATGAATAAAATTTTATCTTTATCTGTCAATGCAGAATTTTTTGAATAATCATAATTTGAAGGTGTTGAGTAATTATAATTTTTTAGTTGTTCTGTATCTGATAAACAGTAACTGCCTGTCAAAAATATTGCAATTAGTGATAGTAATATATATTTTTTCATAATTAACCCGTAAACTTTTTCTAAATCGTATCAAAAAATAAGAAAACTGTCATTACCCTTAAACATTATACAAATGTTATTTTTATTCATTAAATTCAAGGAGATAGTTTTTATACATGATTTCTTGTTTTGGCTTAGGCGTATTAATTACTGGTTCTGTCAATTTTGGAGAAATGGGTGTAGGATGAGGATTATTAAAGATATTATTAACCGACGGAGTTAATTCATCTGGTGTTTTTACGTTAATAAATTTGCCATGAGTCGCATCTGTTAAACATTGCAGCAAATGTGCATCTTTTGAGTTAACACCAATAGCAACAATATCAATAATTAAGTCTTTTCTGCGTAACATTTGTTTTCTGATATAATTACAAGGGTCACCGTTGCAATTTTCGTATCCGTCAGTAACAAGTATTATATGTTTTATGTCTGTTGAGGCATGAAAATCGTTTTTTAGTGCGGTTTGAAGCACATATTGTATTGGTGACATTCCGCTTGGTATTATATTTGGAATGTTTGCTTTTATATTAGCACGGTTATGAGGATTAATGTCATTTAAGCGTTCTGTTGCATGGCAAAGAGTTTGAGTTGTAACAACACTATTTAATCTCATTTTTTCAGGATTTATACCTATTGTTCTTAACCCTATATACTCATTATCATCCATATTCTCAAGAATTTTATATACAGCACGTTTTGCATACTTAAATTTCATTCCGTATTGTAAAGGCTCATACATACTTGCTGATTGATCAAGTATTATAAGTGTTTCTTGGGTTGCTGCCGCAGATAAAGCAAAAACAAATATAAATGATAATACTAAACAAAGTTTTTTCATACTTAATACATTCTACCAAAAAATAATGGCAAAATAAAAGAGGAATTATTCATTCCTCTTTTATTTTAACCAATCTATCTATATTAACAACCTATGCCTAACATCTTTTTATACCAGCTGAAGGTTTCAATATCACAACCGTTAAATGTTGTTTTTAACGCTTGTTTTTTTAAATATTTTTCGAATTCTTCGGTAAATTTTGATGTAATTGAATTAGTATTTTGCTTTAATTCTACTGCAGTTGACATAGGGAGCCTCCTTTTATATCTAGTAAACTATATGAAATGCGGATTGCGAATTATATTATTATTGTAGCATTTTTTTTTGGTATTTTCACTCTGTACAATAGAGCAGTTTCAGAAAGGTTATATTTTATCTCATTTTTTTGATGTAAAAAATAGTTAAATAAATTGTTTTTTTAATTATACAAATTATTTATATTTTGGATTTATTGAAATCCATTGATATGACTGATGTTCGCCCGTGTTAGGAATATCGATTAAGAAAGTGCCTCCAAACCTGCCGCGGCCAAATGTAACAAGACCTTGCTTTTCAAGGTTGCTTAATGATTTTCTTATTGTGTTTG
>CANQRT010000118.1 GCA_947626325.1 Candidatus Gastranaerophilales bacterium
ATGGTGGGCGTTAAGAGACTTGAACTCCTGACATCCTCCTTGTAAGGGAGGCGCTCTACCAACTGAGCTAAACGCCCCTACGTTCTTTGCTTTAGACTTTTAACTCACCTGCCCTTTTATTTTTACCCCCCCCCGCGCCTCCCGCGGTCGGCGATAATTTGTTGTTTCGAGAGGCTCCGCCTCTCTGGGCAACTGAGCTAAACGCCCTTAGCATTATTTATATTACTTGCTAAAATTTTTTAGTCAATATATTTTTAAAAAATTAGGGGGATAAAACTTATCCCCCTTAACAATTAAAATAATCTTTTTAATAATCCTTGGAAACCTTGTCCGTGGCGAGCTTCATCTTTTGCCATTTCATGTACTGTATCGTGGATTGCATCATAGCCTAATTCTTTTGCTCTCTTTGCGATTTCCATTTTAGCTGCACAAGCGCCTGCTTCAGCTTCTGCTCTCATTTCAAGATTTTTCTTTGTTGATGGTGTTACTACTTCACCAAGAAGTTCCGCAAATTTAGCAGCATGTTCTGCTTCTTCAAATGCGTATCTTTTATATGCTTCTGCTACTTCTGGATATCCTTCGCGTTCTGCTTGTCTGCTCATTGCAAGGTACATTCCTACTTCTGTGCATTCGCCCATAAAATGGTCTTTTAATCCTTGAAGTACTTGTGCATCTACATCTTTACCTACTCCGATTACATGTTCTGTTGCCCAAGTTAAGCCTTTTGCATCATCTACTCTTTTAAATTTATCAGCACTTACTCCGCACATAGGACATTTTTCAGGTGCTGTTTCAGCCTCTACCGTATATCCACATACGCTGCATACAAATTTTGCCATACTCTACCTCTTTCTTTCTTCCTATTGTCAACGCATTTATTATACTATAAAATCAATTTTAATTAATAAATTTTCCTACAACTACTCTTTCTATTGAATTCATATCTTTTACAATACTTTGAACCGCCATGCCTGCTGATTTTATTAGCTCTGATACTCTTTCAGCCTGTCCCATACCTATTTCAAAGACGACATAACCGTCATTTAAGATATGTTTTTTTGCGTTTTTTAAAATTTTTTCATAAAACTCTATGCCGTATTCATCTTGCGTATATAGTGCCTGCGGATTTTCCCAATCCCTTACTTCTTTTTGAAGATACGGTTTATCTTTCAACGGTATATACGGTGGATTTGAAACTATAATATCAAATTTAGAGTCTATATTTTGATAAATATCGGATTTTATAAATTTTATTTTATTATTCACATTATGTATAAGCGCATTTTTCTTGCTGATTTCTAAAGCTTCAGGACATATATCAACAGATATTATTTCTAAACTTGGATTTTCAAGAGCAAGTGTTATACCTATACAGCCTGTTCCGCTCCCGATATCTAAAATTTTTTTTATGCCGTTTTCTTTTTCGCATATTTTCAATACTTCCTTTACTACCAATTCCGTTTCTGGACGTGGAATTAAAGTATATTCATTCACAAAAAATTTTCTTCCGTAAAAATAAGCCTGTCCTATTATTTGTTGTATTGGTTTTAAAGTATTTATACGTTCATTTATCACTTTTTCAAGTTTAATTATCTGCCAATCCGCTAAACTCTTTCCAAGCATATATTCTTTGTAGGAGTAATGAAATAAAATATCAAGAGCATAATCAACTTCACTTTTTGCTTCTTCAAAAGTAAAGTTATTTTTAAGATATTCCTCAATAAATTTTTTTCTGTACATTACCTAAATAAATCTTTAAGACTAAATTTATTTTTTTTATTTATTACATTCTTAAAAAACATTTCTTTTAATATAGGATTAGTATGCAAGAAACTATTTTTCTGCATACGTGTTTTAGATTGATTTTCACAATCGCTGGGAGTTATATTTAGTTGTATTATTTTTTCATCATCCATAACTATATTAAAACAATAAATTATAAAAAATTTCCAATTAATTTAGTTCTGAACCGCAGAATGGACATTTTTTAGCTTTTTTATTTATTGTTGAACAGCAATAAGGGCATTCCTTTGTTGTTTCTTCAACAACATCGCATGCTTCTTCTTTCTTTTCCATTTTTAATTTGTTTATAAATTTTACAAGTAAAAACACAGCAAAAGCTACTATTAAAAATGATATCAAAGTATTAATAAATAATCCGTAATTAATTGTAACAACTCCTGCAGCTTGTGCTTCTTCTAAAGAAGAATAATGCTGCTGGGCATGTGTTACGGGGATATATAAATTTGAAAAATCTACGTTGCCCAAAACATAACCTATCGGAGGCATAATTATATCTTTTACAAGTGAGTTTACTATCGGAGAAAATGCTCCGCCGATTATTATACCCACTGCCATATCTATTACGTTGCCTTTTACCGCAAAATCTTTAAACTCTTTTAATATCTCTTTTATCATACTATCTCCTAACTCTTAATTATTGTTCTTGCTGTTTCACTAATTGACATTTTATTTACATCGTAATATGTACACAAATTAGAAAGTATTTTTTCTGTTGTATTCCATTCTTCGTGGTTATTTTTTACTTTTTGTACGTCATCTCCAGTTATATATACATTTACTATTGCACCATGTTGAGCTGCATCAGCTAATACTCCCGAGGAACGTGCATTTATATAATTTCGTGTTACATCTTTTATCATTATTTTACCGCTATTGGCGTATGGTTGTAAAATACTATTTACTTTACTTATCTTCTTTTCTTTGCCAGATACCGCTATTACTTTTCCAAAAGATATTGCAGAAACTTTCATTTATCATCCTTTATTATTTTCACAATCATAATATCACATCAAAATAAAAAAATTTGCTATTTTATTAAGTTATATTTTTTTATATATTAGCCAGTCGGCTTATAGAATCACTAATATGATTGTATTATTTTTAAAATGGAGTTTTTATAAATGCCTCGTAATATAATTTTAAATATACTTAAACACATATTCAGAAATAAAAAAGATTTTAAATTTAACAATAATCAAATTATTGCTGCAATTACTCATGATTTAAAAAATCCTGTTATAGCTAATATTAGAGCTATTGAATTGTTATTAAACGGTGTTTTCGGCAATATTGACGATAATCAAAAATCGATTTTAAATGATTTATTAAACTCAAATAATAATATTCTTAATATGCTTATCAATTTGCTTTGGCTTTATAAATTTGATAATACAAAATTAGCTATAAATACTTCTGTTTTTTGTTTTAAAGCAGTTCTTGATGAAATTTTTAAAGATAATAAACTTATACTCAATTCCAAATATCAATCGTTTAAAAAACTTTTTAGAGCTAAAAATACAGTAATTGAAGCTGATAAAATGCATATTAAAAGAATTATAAACAATATTCTTATGAATGCTATATTAAATTCTTTATTTATTAAAGAACAAGTATTTAATCAAACCTCAGACTGTTTATCTACAGGATTAGGGCTTTATTTATCAAATTCACTTTTAAAACTTAACGGCGGTGAGTTTATTTATAAATCTACACCCGACAAATTAAACACCTTCGGATTTTCTATCCCTATAAGTAACTACTCACTGCCTATAACAGAAGAAAACAAAACTCTAACTGCAGGTTAAAACAAATCTGGACATATTTTTATTACAATTATATACTTTTATTGTAATTAAAAAAAGAGGTTAAAGATGTTTGAAGAGTTAAAAGATAGCGGATGTTGCTCATTTCCTTTTTCTGTAGCTGAAATTGACTGGGACGGAAATGTTTATGGCTGCTGCGCTGCATATTTTATAGGCTACACTTTCGGAAACATATTTGAACAGCCTTTTGATGAAATTTGGAACGGAAAAAAAGCTCAAGAATTCAGACGTCAATTTATTGATCGCAATTTTAATCATTGCAATTTCGCAATCTGTCCTAAAGAATTCCATAAAGATATTACACCGTCTTTAACTGCGCCATATCCTACTAGAGTCCAATTAAATTACGATTCTGTGTGTAATGCCAGATGTATTTACTGCCGTGATCACCATTTTAAAAATGATGTTTCAAAATTTGAGGAGCATTTTGAAGATATTATAGTTCCAATTTTAAAAAATGCTAAATTGGTTAATGTAACAGCCTCAGGTGAAATTTTTGCCAGCAATTATGCTAAAAATCTTACTCAAAGGATTTCCCAAATTTATCCTGACTTAAAATTTTATATTTATACTAACGGAATTGAATGTAATGAAAAACGGCTTAAAGAATATGGTATTTGGGATAAAGTCGAATATTTTGTTGTTTCTCTGCCTGCAATGACTAAAGAAACTTACGATAAAATAGTTCTGGAGGGGAATTTTGATAAAGTTATCAATAATATTAAATTCCTTGGTGAATTAAGAAAAAATAATAAGATTTCTAACTTAATAATAAACTTTGTTGTTACTTCTTTAAATTACAAAGAAATGCCTCTTATGGTTGATTTTGCTAAGGAAAATCACGCAAATGTTAGTTTTGTAACTTTAAATAAACTTGAATATAATAAGCACATTTATAATTCTATAGCAATTGCAGAGGAATTTCATCCTGAACATAAAGAATATATTGAATTTATTAAAAATCCGATATTTAAACAGCCTCATATCAATAAAACAACCGTTTTTGATGCTGTTAACAATGTAGAGCAAAAAGTATGAAAGATATTTGCAAAATCCCTTTTTTATCCCTTCAAATCTCTAATGACGGTGATGTTTTTACCTGCTGTCCTGCTTACGTTAACTTTAAAAAAATCGGTAATATTTTTAAAGACTCGCTAGAGGATATTTGGGTTTCTGACTCTGCCAAAGAACTGAGAAAACGCATTTTAAATAACGATTATTCTTTATGTAATAAAGAATTATGCCGTTCTAAACTTCCAGATTACATTTTAAACAATCTTAGCGATGAGGAAAATGAATATTATACACAAACTCCGCCCCTGCCTAAGTTTATTACTCTTGCTTATGATAAAGAATGCAATCTTCAATGTATTACCTGCAGAGATGAAGTTTATAAAAATTCAAAAGAAACAAACGAAATATATAATCAAAAAATAAATGAAATTCTTGTTCCATTAATGAAAAATGCGGAATTGATTGCTCTATCTGGAGCAGGCGAGGCTTTCTTTAGTGCTCACAG
>CANQRT010000119.1 GCA_947626325.1 Candidatus Gastranaerophilales bacterium
CACATAGCAGCTGCAAAAGGTTGTGGATTGGGTGCTGGTTCATACAGCTGTTGCTGCGGTGGCTATAATGGTTGTTGCAATGCATATGGGAATTGTATTACACTGGGTGCTACGAAATGTAGATAAATAAACGTTAAGTAATGGTTTTTTTTCCCCCCCCCACACACACATACTTGCACATCAATCAAAAAATAATATTATACATTAGGCAAATCGCCTTTAACAACTGCCATTTCTTCTGCTTCTAGACCGAATTCTTTACATAATGCCTTTATAGCGTTGTTGGCTTTATCTTTTTCAACCAGACAGCTTATTTTTATTTCACTTGTAGAAATCATTTTTATATTGATATTATTATCTGCAAGAGCTCTAAACATATCAGCTGCAATCCCAGGTCTATCTACCATTCCTGCACCTACAATAGATACTTTAGAAATATTTTCATCAATCAATATTTCACCCGAGTTAAATTCGTTTTTTACATTGTTGATAATATTTAAAGCAGAGTCTAAATCATCAGCGTCTACAGTGAATGCAATAGAGTTTTTGCCGTTAGAAGCTAAAGATTGAATAATCATATCAACGCTTATATTATTTTTAGCAAGAGCGCCGAATACTTTAGCAGCAGTACCTGGGATATCTGGAAGCTGTGAAAGTAAAATTCTTACCTGAGAAGAATCAGCTGCGACACCTGCGACTGGTTTATAAATTTCCATATTATCAACTCCTATAATTAAAGTACCTAAATTATCCAATTTAAAAGAACTGCGAACACGAAGCGGAACATTAAATTGTTTAGCCGTTTCAACGCTTCTTGGGTGCAGAACATTAGCTCCGACTCTTGCAAGTTCAAGCATTTCTTCATAAGAAATAACATCGGTTTTTTGAATATTGGGGACAATTCTTGGGTCTGTAACGTAAACACCCTCTACATCAGTATAAATATCACACCTATCTGCTTTTAATGCAGCTGCAATAGCTACAGCAGATGTATCTGAACCGCCTCTGCCCAGTGTTGTTATTTCTCCGTCGGGAGTAACTCCTTGGAAACCTGCAACAACTATTATATTTCCCTCATTAATATATTTTTGCAGTTTTTCTGTTTTAATATCAACTATTCTGGCTTTTGAATGTATACATTCTGTTATAATACCTACCTGTTGTCCGTTCATACTTACTGCTTTATAACCGTGAGCTTGAATTGCCATTGCTAAAAGAGCAATAGAAACCTGCTCTCCAGTAGAAAGGAGCATATCCATTTCCCTTGAATCGGGATTTTTTGTTACCTCTTTTGCCAGTTTTATTAAGTAATCAGTTGTATGTCCCATTGCAGAAACAACTACAACTACATCATTTCCGTTCTCTTTTTCTTTTATGACGGCTTTTGCTACGTTATGTATTTTTTCTACATCTGCTACCGATGTTCCGCCAAATTTTTGGACAATTATTCCCACAATTTCATCCTTTATTAATGTTCAGTGTCTTTATTATATCTGCTTCGTCCGTTTCATCAAGTTTGTTTGAATAAACTTCAAGCATGTTTTCATTATAATTCGACGGACTTTCTTCTACAAGTATTTTATATGCACTGTAAAATAAAGTTGTAAATAATTGTGAATTTTGTTCTTCCTCCGAAAAAGAATATAAAATATTTAATGCTTCTTGAGGTTTCCTTAAATTAATCAATGCGTTTGCTTTAATTATTTTAGCGTCGTTATTGTTTTCAGATATGCCAAGCGCTAAATTGGATTTTTCTACTGCTTCTGTGTAAATCCCTGATTTTAGTAATATTAGAGCATATACAGTTAATATTTTTACACTATTTCTGTTTATTTGATAAGCAGTTCTTATTTTTCTTAACGCTTCTTTCATATTGTTAGTGTTTATAAGACAAACGCTGTAATTTATAAGTGCTTCGGTATGATTTGGGTAATAATCTATTGTTTTTTCATAATAATCAATACTTTTTTTGATTTTTCCCATTTTATAGTAAGCATTTGCTATGTAGAAATATAAATATGAATTTTGGGATGAAATATTTATTGCATTAAAAAATGTTTTAACAGCATTTTCTAAATCACCTTTTGTATAGTAGAGCATGCCTAAATCCGCATGAGCGTTATAGTTATCAGGATTTTTTTCAATAGCTGACTTAAATAATTTTTCAGCTTCATCATAATTAGCTTTTTTATAATAGCAATAACCAAGTCTATATAAGGCATTGTCATTATCGGGATTTTTCTCAAGTGCTTTTTGTATTTTTTCCTGAGCTTCTTCAATTCTGTTTAATTTTATTAGTGAAATTCCCCATGCAAGTAAAAATTCAAAATCATCAATTCCTTTTTCCCAGCCTAATTCAAAAATCCTTATAGCTTCATCGGGTTTATTCATATTAAAGTAATTTTGAGAATAAAGAATATATATATCAGGATTATCAGGGGTATCCTCTAATGCTTGTCTAGCATATTCCATAACCGCTGTATAATTTTTTTCCTTTTTATAACACAAAGCCAGATAGTAATTTAAATTTTTATAGTCAGGCTTTAATTCCTCAAGTTTTTTAAATTCTATAAATGCCTCTTGAATATTATCCGTTTCAAAAAGCAAAAGTCCTAGCAAGAAGTATGTATTAGTATTAGCAGGATTTAAATATTTAGATTTTTTAAGCATTTCAATGGCTTTATCTTTTTTTTTAAGTTTAGCCAGCAATATTCCGTAGTTTAAATATACTTCATAATCGTTAGGTGCTAATTTAACAGCCTTTTTAATGTTAATTTCAGCCTCATCATATCTTTCAACAGCAGTTAATACACTAGATAGAACCGAGTACGCAAAAGCATTTTGACTGTCGCGTTCAATAGCTTTTTTTAGTGCTTCTTCTGCTTGTGCATATTTTTTAAGCTTTGCATAAATAACTCCAAGACTCAGGCATGGTTTGGGGTTTTGATTAGACATTAAAACTGCAGTTTCAAGCTTATCTATAGCGCTTTTAAAATCTTTTGTATCAGCAAGGTACATCCCCCAATTATTATAAGCTAAAGCAGGTATCTCAATATTATGAGAAATTTTTAAATACTCATTTGTAAAATTATTAAGTTTTTCAATTTTTTTTAATATTTGAGTAAAAAATTTTATCATACCTTCAACTCTGCTGGTTCTTTAATGCAACTATATATTAATTATAGAATATAAACACAAAACATAAAATTTTTTAAGTTAAGTTACAATAATTAAATAAAATTACTTGATTTAAAATTATGCTTATGCTTTGATAAAGTTGAGGTGGAAATAAACCATATAAACATTGATAGCAAATGGAGAGAAAACCCGCATGGTTAAGATAAGATTAAAAAGATTAGGATATAAAAAGAACCCAATGTACAGAATTGTTGTTTTAAATTCAACAACAAAAAGAGATGGGGCTCCTATTGAACAGTTAGGCTATTATAATCCTAAAACAAAGGAAATGAAGTTAGATAAACAATCAGCATTAAATTGGGTATCAAAAGGTGCGCAGCCCACGCAAACAGTTAAGTTTTTAATAGATAAATGTAATGATGACGGAACTTTAAATTATGAAAAGAAAACCGTAGAAAAATTATCTAAAAAAGCTCAAGCAAAACTTGAAGCTGAAAAAGCAAAACCAGCTGAAGATGCTGCAGAAGCACCAAAAGCAGAAGAAACTGCAGAAACAACAGAAGAAGTGTCTGCATAAAATAAATTTTTTACAGGGAAAGAGAACACTTATTTACCGCTTTAACAAAGGCGGTTTTTTTTATATAATTATTTATGAGGATAGGGAAATAAACTAAAATGACACAAATTGAAATATTGATTTTAAGTGTTGTACTAGCAATAGATTCAATGATTGTAAGTTTTTCATACGGGTTAAAAATTAACGAACGTAAGATTTATAATTCAATAAAACTTGCGATAGTGTTTGGATTTTTCCAGTCTATAATGCCTGTAATAGGCTGGGGAATTAGTTCAAGTTTTTATAATATGCTCTCAGCATACTCAAAATGGATAGTCTTTGGTATTTTTATTGCCTTGGGTATAAAATTTTTATTTGTTACAGAAGAAAAAAATGAAGCAGCGCAGAACTGTATATCCAGAATGTGTTTAATAAGTTTTGGAATAGCAACAAGTATAGATGCACTTGGGGCGGGAATAACAATAAAATTTACAGGTGAGGGGATATATATTCCTGCAATAGAAATAGGGATAGTAACGGTATTGTTATCCTTTACTGGATTTTGGATTGCAAATAAGTTAACAAAACTGCCATCACGAATAATGGAAGTAATAGGTGCAGTGTTGTTAATAAGCTTAGGTATTAAATCATTATTCTAAATAAAAATAACCTTGCGAAATAAAAATGTTTGAGATAATATGAAAAATAAGCGACACATATAAAGTGTGCGGAAGTAGCTCAGTTGGTAGAGCATCTGCCTTCCAAGCAGAATGTCGCGGGTCCGAGTCCCGTCTTCCGCTTTTTATTATGGCGGCATGGCCAAGTGGTAAGGCAGAAGCCTGCAAAGCTTTTATCCCCAGTTCGAATCTGGGTGCCGCCTTTTATTGACACCTATTCTTCTTTACTTTATTATTTTTGCTATGAATAGCTTGAAAAACAATAAAATACCGATAATTTTTGCAATTAATGACGGTTATGCAAAGTATTTATCAACGGTATTGGTTTCTGCAATATTAAATGCTAAAAATTCACGTTATGAGTTTAATATTTTAAGCAGTGATTTAACATCCTGCAATAAAAATATGCTTACAAAAACTGTTATAACCTCAAGTTTATCTATTGGGGGGGGGAAGAGCATTCAATAAAATTTATTAATATGATAGATTTTATTAAAAATAAAAATATTGAAAAATATATTTATGACCAAGAAAATAATTATATAACATTTGAAACATATTTTAGATTTTTCATTCCCGATTTATTTCCTCAATATGACAAAGTCATATATCTGGATGCAGACATTTTAGTTTTAGATGATTTACAACCTTTATATAATAATGATATTGATGATTATTATATAGGTGCAGTTCTAGATAAAACTATAGAAAAAATAAGAACACAAACGGATTATATAGAAAATT
>CANQRT010000120.1 GCA_947626325.1 Candidatus Gastranaerophilales bacterium
ATTAATTTTGATAATGATTTATATTCATTATCATCAGCTTGAACGTCACCGTCTACAATTACATTACCTGTCGCAAATGCAGGTGTATGAGTACTCATTGAATTGCAGAAAGTAACATTATCAGGTTCATCACCTTGTGCTTGGTATACAACTGCAGATGGGATAATTAATAATCTTGTATCTAAAGTTTCATCTTGGCTTGATGTTCCTTCGTATAAATTCAATGCTGCCACATCATCATAGCTTTTAACTTTCTCGCCTAATTCAGTTCTTATATATTTTGCTAATGACGGGTTAGATTGAATTATTTCATCAATCATTTTATTTCTAATATTTATTTTTTCAGTTTCATCATAAGTGCTTAATTCATTTGAAAATACTTTTGAAATAATTTCACCTAAAGTATTACCTTCATCTGCTCTATCTGATTCTGATTTTGTAATTGTAATTATTACAGAACCTGCTTCATTAGTAGGCAGTTCTTCATTTGGATAAAGAATAACTTCGCCGTCTGAGTTTGTGAAATAAAATTCACTAACAGGGAGCATGGAAAGACTAATATCAGTTGGATTAGTCTTAGAAGCGTTGGTCATTGCATCATTTAATACAATACCCTCAGCTGTATTAGTTGGTTGTTCCGTATCTGCTGGTTGTGATATTGTAGGATCTAGTTGATCATTATTTACTTGGTTGCTATTTAATTGAGCATTGCATCCTGTTAATATAGTAGCAAGACCGCCTGCTACAAGCGCTGCTTTTGCAGCATTTCGTTTTGCATTACCTTGAAATGTTACATTATTATTTTTTGCATGGATTTTGCTTACATGTGGTTTTACTTGACCAATTGAAATACTTTGAATATTCATGAAATTTCACTCCTTTATAAATTTATTATACCGTGCTAACATCGCTGAATATAAAAAATTGCGGTAATCTAACAAAAATTTTTATTTATTTTTACATTTTTTAACATTATGTTTTTTATAATAAGCTTGTTTTGATTTTTCATTAATAATAATATTTACTTATGGGTAAATCTAAAAAGCGAATTTTAAATAAAAGTAATGAAACTTTAAAGCCTCTATTAAAGCGAAAAACCGTTATTAACAATATAATAAAAGACATTAAAAATAACAATTTAAGAGAAGATACAAAAAATTTTATAAGTCTTTTTGGAATTACGTTTGAGGAATTATCAGAAGCTGGCGTATCTTATGAAGAATTGTCTGCTGTTAAACATCTTATTTTTTAATATTTAAAAGCTCATCAAAAGACATTTTTTCTTGAGTTGATGTTTCAAGATTTTTAACAGTATAGTAATTGTTATTTAGTTCATCTTCCCCAAGAATAATTGCATATTTAGCTGTTTTTGCAGCCTTTTCAAGCTGTTTTGCAAATTTTCTAAAATTATAATCAAAATCGACACTAAAACCATGCCTTCTTAAATTAGCGTTTAGTTTTAACGTTTCAATCGGATTGTTTGAAACAATAAAGAAGTCAATTAAATTAACATTTCTAACTGGAATTAAAGCATTTAATCTTTCAACACCCATAGCCCAGCCGACTGCGGGTGTTTTTGGTCCGCCTAAAGTTTCAACCAAACCATCATATCTTCCGCCCCCGCATACAGCATTTTGAGAGCCTAAATTATTTGATTTTATTTCAAATACGGTTTTTGTATAGTAATCTAATCCCCTTACTAAAAAAGTGTTTTCAACGTATTTAATATTTAGTGCATTTAAATATTCTTTAAGGCTTTTATAGTGTGAAGCACACTCATCACACAAAGTTACTCCAGATAATGAGTTTCTTAAATCATATTCTTCAAACAGTTTAGTGCAGGTTTCATTTTTGCAATCAAGTATTCTAAGCGGATTTTTTTCAAATCTGCTTTTGCAATCATCGCATAATTTATCTAAAAATGGTGCTATTACTTTTTTTAATTGCTCTTTATATTCACCTCGACACTTATCACAGCCTAAAGAGTTTATCTCTACAGTTAAATCATTTAATCCTAAGGAGTTTAAAAATTCTGTAGCAGATAAGATACATTCTGCATCAGCTGAAGCGTCTTGAACACCGAACATTTCAACTCCAATTTGGTGGAATTGCCTTTGTCTGCCTGCTTGTGGTCTTTCGTATCTAAACATAGGCCCAAAATACCAAAGTTTTATGGGCTGGCTTTCTCTATACATATTGTGTTCCAAGTAGGCTCTTACAACGCCTGCTGTGTTCTCAGGTCTTAGCGTTAAACTTCTATCGCTTTTATAAAAGTATACATTTCTTTATTTACAATATCTGTAGTGTCTCCGACTCCTCGTTCAAATAAATCAGTTTCTTCTATTATAGGAGTCCTTATTTCCTTAAAATTTGATTTTAAAAAGACTTCTTCTGCCTTTTTTTGAATGTAATGCCAATTTTCTATTTCTTCAGGCAGTATATCTTTTGTGCCTTTTGGTGCCTTTATGCTCATGTATACCTCTTTCAAAAAACATTATATAATAAAATAATCATGCTAAAAAGAATACTTATAAACTTATTATTAATTATTATAGCTATAGGCACAGTTGAATTTGCTTCTTTTCAAGAAATAAAATCAAAGAATGAAGCATTTAAACAGCAGGCAGATAGGGCTCAATTTAACAATACACAAAATTTTCAAACGAAATATAGAGTTTTAGAAGATTTTAATCCGACAGTATTTAGAAATTCATCTTTAAAAAAAACAAATAAAACGCCTATTATATGGCTTGGTTGTTCATTTGCAGAAGGTGCAGGATTAGAGGATAAAGATACTCCTTGCTTTAAAATATCTGATTTGACTGGAAGAAGCTGTATTAATAAGTCTAAAGGCGCTACAGGTGCTCAATATATGTATTATCAGCTTACGGATAAAAACTTAAAAAATGATTATCCAAATGTTGATTTTGTTATTTATACTTTTATATGGAACCACCTGCACAGACTATATAATTATCAGGTTAATCCGCTTATTGATATGGTTAATTTAAGATATAAAGTTGACTCAAAGGGCAATCTAGTCCAATATAAACCTTTATTTAAGCCTATTTATTCTTCATTTTTTATAAAACGTATTTTAAATAGACAGGTATCTAAAAATATAAAAAAAGAGGAGCAGGATTTTAAATTATATAATGCCGTTATGAAACAAAGCGCAAATACAGTTCATCAGCTTTATCCTAATGCTAAATTTATTATGATTGAATTTCCTGAACTATCCAAAAAGGAACTTCCTCAAAGTGAAATAGATACGTTGAAATCATACGGGATTGAAGTAATAAAAGCAGCTGATTATATGAAAAATATTGATATATATGATAAAAAATATTGGCAGTCTGATGAAATTCATCCAAGAGAAGAACTTTGGGATATGGTGCTTCCTCAAATAGTTAAAAAATATAGAATGTAATTAATTAATCGGTACTGATACCGTAAATTCACTGCCTTCATTTAATTTCGTTGTATATGATATACTGCCTTTATGGAGTTCTACTATCTTTTTTGATATTGCCAGCCCTAAACCTGTACCAATTTCAGGTCTTTTTGTTGTAAAACCTGCATTAAATATCTTTTTTTGCACGTCCTCTTTTATTCCCATGCCGTTATCTTTTATTTTTATTAAAACGTTATTCCCTTTTTTAAGTGTCGTTATTTTAATTTCGCCTGAAATTCCTTTTTCGTTAATACTATGACAAGCGTTTATAAGTAAATTCATAAATACTTGATTAAGCATGTTAACTCTGCACATAACTAAAGGGAGCGGAGAATAATTTTTGACAACTGTTATATTGTTTTTTAGTTCGTGTGCCATTATTTTTAGTGTTAAATCAAGCTCGGAATTAATATCAGCTTTTTGCATTTGAGCTTCATCAAGACGAACAAATCTTTTTAAAGAAGTTACTATATTATAAATCCTTTTTGATGCCTCAATATTAATATCATTTAGCTCTGTAAGCATATTATACTGTTCTTTACTTAATTCAGTTTTGTTTGAAACTAGTTTTGAAATTAACGAGTTATTAGAACTTATTGAGGCTAAGGGGGTATTTATTTCATGCGCAACACCTGAAACTAACTGCCCTACAGAAGCCATTTTTTCAGTATTTATAAGCTGAATTTGCGCTTCTTTTAGTTCATTTAATGTTTTTTGCAGTTTGTTATTTTTTTTGTTTAGTTGTTCTATTAAGTTTGATTGTACTATAGAGCCTGACAGTTGAACGGCTATGGATTGAAGTATTTCACGATTTTCTTCAATTAAAAATTTATGTCTTGTTAAAATTACTATAATTCCTAACAGGTTATTTTTGTTATATACGGGGACTATAATTCTTGTAACGCCTTTTGTAAGTACTTCTTCAGCGTTTAATGCCTCTTTTAAACAAGATGTAACACTTATTTCTTTGTTTTTTAGAGTGTCAATTACACTGTTCTCATAAGTATAAACTTCATCCTTGTTTTGAATGTCAACGGGGAAGCAAAATTTTATTTTAAATCCGTTTTTTACTTTGCCTGCATAGTACGTTTTAAATGCGCCTGTCAGTGTGTGGATTTCTGATAAAACAAAGGATATGATTGTTTCAATGTTATTTGATTCTCTTATTAATAGAGAAATCCTATTAATTATACCCATTTTTAAGACTTGAGCCTGAGCGTGTTCTTGAAGTTTTGCAATTTTTTTTGAATTTTCACTTGTAAGTGATAATTCCTTTTCAAGCTTTGAATAGTCTGATTTGTATGTATTTAAAGAGTTTTCCGCGGTTATATCTTTAAAGACGACAATTTTATAATCATTTTGGGAAAAAGAATAAATGTAATAAAAAGTATACTCCCCGTTATTTTTTTGATATGAGCATACAGTATGAAAATTTTCTGGTGATTTTAACAAAATATCAAGCGGAGTAATATTTGCAATATTATCAGAGGAAAGAAAACATAAATTAAAATTAAAATGTTTTTTGAACCTTTCAAAAGTTGTGAAATAAGGAAATTTAGACATAAAGATTTTATTTTTGAAAATAATTTCGTTATTATCAAAAATTAAAATAGGTTCTGTTAAATTATTAAATAAATCAAAATCTTTCATCT